>NZ_JBKGYF010000049.1:0-12475 GCF_046546175.1 Methanohalobium sp.
TGATAGCGTTTATCAACTGAAACATGGCTGAAACTTAACTGAAACCGCTGAAACCAGACTAACTAGGTTTTTTTTCTACTGAAACTAACGGAAGTCATTAGAAATACAATGCTTTTTATTTTGTAATTTATAAATAACAGCTGTTTTTCAAATCTTTTGTAAATTTCTCAATCCTGTTTTCAACATCATCATTGGATGCAATTATATTTACAAATGCTGACCCAACGATAACACCATCTGCACCTGATGAAACAACTTTTTTGACCTGCTCAGGATTGGAAATCCCAAATCCGACTGCTTTTGGAATGGATGAATTAACCCTTTTTAAAAGCTGTCCTGTACTATCAGCAACGTCATCGCGTGTGCCAGTGACTCCCAGTCTGGATACAAGATACAGAAAACCTGATGCTTTTTTAGTAATCTTTCGTATCCTTTCATCACTTGTAACCGGTGTAATAATCAGAATAACATCCACGTTATATTTTTGACATGCTTTTGCAAGTTCTTCAGACTCTTCAACCGGCAGATCTGGAACTATAACACCGCTTATTCCTGATTGAGCACAATCATGAACGAATTTTTCAATTCCACGTTTGTAGATGAGATTGTAATAGGTCATACATACAAGTGGTATATCAAATTCATCAGAAATAGATGAAACCAGTTCAAAATACAAATCAGGGTACATACCGGCTTCAATAGCTCTTCCCGAGGCCGCCTGAATAGTAGGTCCATCTGCCATGGGGTCAGAGAAAGGGAGTCCCAGTTCAATGATATCTGCACCACCTCTTACAAGCGACCTGACAATATTTTTTGTTGTATCTGGTGAAGGGTCGCCTGCACAGACATAGGATATAAGAGCAGCTTCATTGCTCTTTAATTTATCAAATTTTTCTGATATCTTCATACTTCCTCCTCTATTCTGCTTTTAATCACTGTATCCAGGTCTTTATCGCCCCTGCCGGATAAATTGATCACTACAATATCTCCCAGTTCCCCGGTTTTTGCTTTTTTCATTACATGGGCAATGGCATGAGAGGATTCCAGTGCTGGAATAATTCCTTCCAGGTGACACAATTCATGGAACGCTTCAAGTGCTTCATTATCACTGGCAGTAGATGTGTTAAGTCTTCCGGAATCTTTCATATAGGACAGTTCAGGTCCCACACCAGAATAATCCAGTCCTGCAGATATAGAATGGGATTCAAGTATCTGTCCATATTTGTCTTGCAATATTCGTGTCCTAGCGCCATGAAGGATTCCTTCTTCACCGACATTTAGTGATGCAGAATGAAGAGCCGCTTTACGTGTGGTTTTCATACCTTCTCCACCGGCTTCAACAGAAATAAGTTTAACATCCGTATCATCAACAAACGGATAGAAAATCCCAATGGCATTACTGCCACCACCTGTACAGGCAACAATTGAATCAGGATATCTTCCTTCCTTTTCCATAATCTGCTTTTTAACCTCATTACCGATTACACTCTGGAAATCCCTGACAATCATGGGATATGGGTGGGGACCAACTACCGAACCAATCAAATAGTGGGTAGTATCTACATTGGTTACCCAATCTCTGAGTGCTTCATTAATAGCGTCTTTTAGAGTTTTTGAACCGGAACTAACAGGATGTACCTTTGCACCCAGAAAATCCATTCTGTAGACATTCATTTTCTGCCGTTCTACATCTTTTTCACCCATGTATACTACTGTATCAAGTCCCAGTGCAGCACCTGCCATTGCGGTTGCTGTGCCGTGCTGACCTGCACCGGTTTCTGCCACTATACGATTTTTACCCATATATTTAGCAAGTAGTGCCTGTCCAAGTGTATTGTTTATCTTGTGGGCACCACCATGAAGCAGGTCTTCACGTTTGAGATATATTTTGATACCGTATTTTTTGCTCAAATTTTTGGCAAAGTAAAGTGGAGTTTCACGTCCTGCGAAATCCTCTAAATAGTAATGCAGTTCCTTTATAAAGTCTGGATCACTTTTATAATGCTCATATTCACTTTCAAGTTCTGAAATAGCAGGCATCAGCATTTCAGAAACGTACTGTCCACCGTATTTGCCGTACATCGCTTTTTTGGTCATTTTAACTCCTGTGTACTTGTAAGTTGTTTTGCTGTTGATATAATAGAAGGCTATTACAACCAATTTTTATAACAATGGAAGGTAGAAAACCCTTATGTCTTCAGCATTGCATCAAATCGTAGATTTAATGCGAGTTTCATTTCTTTGAAATGAAACAAAGGGATGAATACCGTCTAATCTATTAATTAGGTTTAAATATTATAAAGACCAATGTCTGTATGATTGTAATTGATAACCAAGATTACAATTTTACACCTTCGGTACGAGGGGTAGAGCCTGTGGACTTGTTCCCATAAGGGAAAAGTATGAAACAGGAAGCACTTTAAATCATAGATTTAAAGTTATCCTTAAATTTTTAATTTAAGGAGCCAGTTGGTCTTTACCAAGTGGTAGTTCACTTCAGTGCTTCTACCAGTTCTTTTGTTTTGCTGTATATGTCATCGCTTTTTATGATAGAAGTTCCAATTAATAACGCATCTGCACCGTACTGAATCAATCGTTTAACATCATCTGTGGTATGTATTCCGCTTTCACTTACTATTATATGGTTCGTTCCGTTTTCTGAATCATATTGTTTTATAAGTGGGGCAAGTTCACTGGTGATTTGTAAGTTAATTTCAAGCGTATCAAGGTTTCGATTGTTGACTCCTATTATATTTGTCCGGGTACGTAAAGCGTTTTCAAGTTCATTTTTATTATGGACTTCTACAAGTGGTTCTAATCCCTTTGATTGTGCAAGGGATACAAATTCATCCAATCGGTCACCAAGGATTGAAGCAATTAAAAGTATAAGGTCAGAATGAGCCTCATCCATCTGGATACCATCTATTATGAAATCCTTGCGAAGAACAGGGAGCTCAATCTCATTTCTGACAAATTTTAGATTATCAATTGATCCATGAAAATATTCAGGTTCAGTTAACACAGAAATAGCAACAGCACCTGCCTTTTCCATTTCTTTTGCAATCGATACCGCTTTCTGTGGGGGTATATCTTTATAAAAAGTACTCGGAGATGCAGGCTTTATTTCTGCAATAACAGGAACTATGGAATCCTTTTTAGCTTTATAAATAGCATATCCAATATCCCTTTTGTGGGTATTGTGAATATCAGAATATGTGGATGTATTTTCGATATCCTTTACCCGTTTTTCTGTAGAATCAATGATTTTTCCAATTACTTGATGCACTTTAACCCTCTGTACATTAGTGTCCTTTAATGTATATAAGTATGCATAGATATATAATTTTTGGATTATGGTTTGCACAAAAAGTAACTAATTTGACTACTTTTTTAATATTTTTACATAAAAGGCTCTATATAGTAATAATATTTATATAACTGTATTGCCGATAAAGTGTTACGATTATTATGATTAGTAACAATAAATATATGAAAACAGTAATTATCATGCTCATTTTCATAATTAGCTTATCTGTACTTGTTACAGGCTGTATCGAATCAGAACCAAAAACCAGTGATAACGGGACTAATGCCCAATCCGATAAACAAACATTGGACGCAGCCATGATATTTGGTCCTTCTGAATCATTGGACCCCGCTTACAAGTGGGTTGGATGGTATACACGGAAGGCAGGAATCTATGAAACACTATTCAGTTATGATGAAAACATGAACCTGCAACCTGAACTTGCGAAAAGTTATGAACAGGTCAATAACACAACATGGAAAATCAATCTGGAAGAAAATATTGAGTTTCATGACGGGTCCCAATTAAACGCAGATGCGGTTATTTATTCACTGGAAAGAGTTATAGACCCCTCAAATAACAGGTCTTCTCAATATGATTTCATAAAATCTGTATCAAAAATCGATGATTATACAGTAAAAATAGAAACCAAAAAACCATACGCACCTACAATTGCAAGCTTGACTGACCCGGTAGTTTCTATCGTCAGTCCCAATGCATCAGATATTGACAATAATCCAGTAGGAACAGGACCGTTCAAGTTTGATAGTTTTGATAAAGGAATCAAACTATCAGTGGTTAATAACAAAAACTATTGGAACGGTGATGTTGAACTGGATGAAGTCAATCTGTATTACGTATCAGACCCGGTAACAAGGTCTATGCAGTTACAGGGTAAGGATGTGGACATAGCAAGAGGTATACCTCCTGAAGAGGAGGGTGTGATCAGAAATAAATCCGATTTTGAAATCAAAAGTAGAGAAGCGCTTAGAACCGCTTTCATGTATGTAAATACTAAAAAACCACCATTAGACGATGTTAACGTCAGAAGAGCCCTGAATTATGCAATCGACCGTGAACAGGCGGTGAACACAGCACTTGAAGGTGTCGGAGGAACGCCTGCAAAGAGCCTGTATCCATCTGTACTCCAATGGTCTGTTAACGATGAAATCGACGGATACAATCATAACCCTGAAAAAGCCAAGCAACTCCTGTCAGATGCAGGTATTTCAGATACTGATGGTGACGGATGGCTGGATTATCAGGGAGAAACGTTAGAATTGACAATCAAAACCTATCAAAGCCGTCCTGAATTGAAACCCACTACAGAAGTAATTGCTACCCAGTTCAAGGATATTGGTATCAAAACAAATGTCAGGGTACTGGAATCAGGAGCACTAAGTTCTGATATGAACAACGGTAACTATGACCTTGCTCTTTATGCATGGGGAGTAGCTCCCACTGGAGACCCCGATTATTTCCTGTCTAAACATTTTGAATCAACTGGTACAAATGCAGAATGGACTGGATACAATAATAGCGATGTAGACCGATGGATCGAGCTTGGAAGAGAGACTATGAACAACACCAAAAGGAAACATTACTATGATGAAGTTCAGAAACAGGTAATCAAAGATTCACCTGAAATCTTTGTATTCAATTACAAAGAGATTGTAGGTGAAAGGAAAAACGTGGAAGGATACCGGATTTATCCAAACGAGATTACGTTTCTGACCGAAAATGTACGTATCAACGGCGAATAAATGAGTAAGAGGAATGTATAATCACCTTTCCTCTTTTTTTAGTAAGGATGGGAGATATTCAGGATGGATACCAAGACAATTGTAACAAATTACTGGGATAAAAGAAGTGATTCGTATAAAAACGGGGTAAATGGGTTTGGAAAGGAAGAAAGAGATATCTGGGAAAATATCCTTCAAAGTTACATAGGCGATCGGGAAGGTTTAAAAGTTCTAGACATCGGGACTGGTGTCGGGTTCCTTGCACTGCTTTTTGCAGAGATGGGACATGAAGTAACAGCAGTTGATATATCTGAAGATATGCTTGAAAAAGCAGAAAATAATGCTGATAAATTGGGTTTGGATATCAAATTCCATTATGCAGATGCAGAAGAACTGCCGTTTGAAGACGGTTATTTCGATGTGGTCGTAAACAAATACCTGCTCTGGACTCTCCCTGACCCTGACAAAACTATAAATGAGTGGAAAAGAGTATTAAAACCCGATGGTAGATTGATGGCTATCGATGGAAACTGGTTCGACCCTAAAGTACATAAAAGAATCAAGCGCAGTATATCAAAGTTTAAAACGATGATTGCTAACAGGAAAAATTTCACCTTAGAATTTGAAAATTATTATGAACCTATCCGGGAATCACTCCCATTATATGAAAACGTTACTTTTGACAAATTATATGATATATTTGAAAATTCAGGGTTTAAAGAGATCGAAACTGATTCACTTAAACAGGTAAAAAATTATCAGAAAAAACATTCACAGTTTCCAGATAAGTTCCTGAAAGTTTATTCGTATTTCCTCATAACCGGTAAAAAATAATGTTTCATCAGATAAAACAGGCAGTTTGGTGTAAAATTATATGCTAAATTATGTAATCCGACGATTGTTGTTCCTAATTCCTGTATTATTGGTTATTTCAGTAATCAGCTTCTCTATAATCTATATCATACCAGGCGACACTGCAGAAATCCTTCTAACAAGTCCAAGCGGTGGTTCAGACCAGAAAGCAGTGGAAGAATTCAGGAAAGAAATGGGTCTGGATGAACCGTTATATATACAGTACTTCAACTGGCTGGGCAATGTATTGCACGGTAACCTGGGATATTCATACATGACCGACCGTCCTGTGTTTGAAACTATTTTTGATAAATTCACATCGACACTCAGGCTTTCTGTAGTAAGTTTGATAATCTCGCTACTTATTGCCGTTCCTGGAGGGATACTGGCAGCGTTGAAACATGATACATGGGTCGATGACCTCAGCAGATTTACATCTCTTATAGGTATATCGATGCCGAATTTCTGGCTTGGGTTTCTACTTATTATTGTATTTTCTATAACTTTTGACTGGTTACCTGTTGGCGGATACGGAGATGGTGGATTGCAATATATGCTCCTGCCGGCGATAGCACTGGGTACAAGTTCTGCAGCTGTGATCATGCGGTTGATGCGGTCCAGTATGATAGAGATCATGGAGCAGGATTATGTAAGGGCTGCAAGAGCCAGAGGATTGTCGGAATTATCAGTAGTTGGAAAACATGCCCTGAAAAATGCACTTATACCGGTCGTTACGATGATAGGACTGAATTTTGGTTACCTTCTTAACGGTTCAGTTGTTGTGGAAACAGTTTTTAACTGGCCGGGGATAGGAACTCTAGTTGTAGATTCTATAGAAAACAGGGATTACCCCATGGTACAGGGCTCTCTTCTATTCATAGCTTTATTATTCGTGACTGTCAACTTTATGGTGGACCTCTCCTATGCCTACCTCAACCCAAAGATTCGATATGAAAAAGATAATTAATAACCGGAGCATGTTTATAGGTATCATTATACTTTCATCTCTGTTATTTATAGCTATATTTTCAGGGTTCTTTGCGCCTCATGAACCGGATAATACAAATCTGGATAAACGATTGGAACCTGCATCCAGAGAATACCCTCTCGGTACAGATCATATGGGCAGATGCATATTGAGCAGGATTTTGTTCGGAACCAGGGTTACTCTGTTCATAGGTCTTAGTGTGGTTTTATCATCTTTGACAATCGGTCTTGTGGTAGGTACATTATCTGGGTATTATGGTGGAATCCCTGATGAGATTATAATGAGGATTGTTGACGGATTCCTTGCGTTCCCCAGTATGTTCCTTGCACTTGCTATAGCCGGTATCTTTGATGGAGGTATATCGAGTTTGATATTTGCTCTTGTGCTGGTAGAGTGGACAAGTTATGCAAGGGTTGCCAGGAGTTCGGTACTCTCTATTAAAAAGATGGAGTTTATCGAAGCTGCGAAAGGACTCGGTGGGAATGATACCTATGTAATCGTAAAACATGTGATACCAAATATATTATCGCCTCTGATAGTGATAGCAACACTGGGTATGGGATACGTCATACTCGCATCAGCAGGTTTGAGTTTTCTGGGATTGGGTGTTCAATCTTACCCTGACTGGGGTTTGATGATTAATGAAGGACGAGAGTTCATCCAGAGAGCTCCATACATCATGCTGTTTCCGGGTATTGCCATTATGATTACTGTTATGGGTTTCAATTTCCTGGGCGATGGTATAAGAGATAAACTGGATCCAAGGGGCAGAGATTATGAATATCCTTGAAATCAAGAATTTGAAAGTACATTTTCCTTCAGAAGACGGGTTGGTAAGACCGGTTGATGAACTAAACCTTGATATAAAAACCGGAGAAACCCTTGGCTTAATCGGTGAATCAGGATCCGGGAAAACTGTATTCAGCCTGGCGATACCAAGACTGCTCTACGATAATGCGAAAATTGAAGGTGAAATACTTTTTAAAGACAGGGATCTTTTATCTGTTCCTGAATCTGAAATGAAACATATCCGCGGGGGCGAGATAGGAATCGTTTTTCAGAATTCTGATGCACTAAACCCGGCTTTTACAGTTGGAAATCAATTATGTGAATCTATCAAGGAGCATACAAACTTTGATAAGAAATCTATAGTTAATAAAGCACTCAATCTTTTAGAACGGGTAAATCTAAACCCTCCCTCAAAATGGTTCAAACGATATTCACATGAATTTAGTGGAGGGATGAAGCAAAGAGCTCTGATTGCGATGGGGCTTTCATCCGACCCGTCACTTATTATTGCGGATGAACCTACCAGAGGACTCGATGTTACTATAAAACGAAGGATAACCGACCTTTTGGAAGATGTAGCAAAAGACAGGTCGATGTTTGTGATAACCCACGACCTTACAGTAGCATGGAAACTTGCCGATAGAGTGGTTGTGATGTATGCGGGTGAGATAGTTGAGATTGCAAATAGCAGTCACTTTTTCAGAAATCCCTATCATCCCTACTCAGAAGGTTTATTGAATTCTCATCCGTCACAGACAATGGAACCAATACCAGGTACTAGTCCGTCACTGATACATCTGCCACAAGGGTGCAGGTTCTATCCCAGATGTGAATATGCAATGGATGTATGTAAAAATAGCCATCCACCTATGATGACAATAGGAACTCGACATGTGCGGTGTTTCATGTATGATTGAAGTGAAGAATCTCTCGAAAAAATATTCCTATGGGATTTTAAAGAAGAATTATGTTGTTGCAGTAGATGATATTTCCTTCCATATTAATACAGGTGAAACCTTGGGTATCGTGGGAGAAAGCGGTTCTGGAAAAACTACTGTAGGCAGATGCCTTTTGCGCTTTAATGAACCTGATTCTGGAAACGTTGTTTTTAACGGGATAGATGTTTTGAAACTGAATAAGAGAGAATTAACAAAAATCAGACCCATGATGCAGATGATATTTCAGGATACGGATTCCTCACTAAACCCCAGGATGAAAATTAAAGACTGTCTTGCTGAACCTTTTAAACTGCAGGGTTATAGTAAACAAGAAATAAAAAACAGCGTTTCAGAATTTGTTGACCTTGTCGGTTTGAGTCCTGAACATTTGAACCGCTATCCTCATGAGTTAAGTGGAGGTCAGAACCAAAGAGTTGCTCTTGCCAGAGCACTGGCGCTTAAACCCGAATTTCTGGTAGCTGATGAAATCACAGCATCTCTTGATGTATCTGTTCAGGCTCAGATACTCGAACTTGTTCAACGTCTGAAAAAATTATATTCACTAACTATATTGTTCATCTCCCATGACCTTGCTGTTGTGCAGAGGGTATGCGATAGAGTGGCTGTGATGAAATCAGGGGAAATCGTCGAGATGGGTGATGTGGATGAAATATTGGATAACCCAAAGCATCCGTATACGAAATTGTTAGTTTCTGAAGACCTGGACATATGCTTTGAAAAAAATAAATGTAATCAAGTGGTCAGATAATAACCGGTATTTCGATATTATATCAAAGATACTCTACATAGATTAAAATAAACGGGGTTTTGAACTTGAACATCGAAAACGAAATCGAATCAATGGCTCAGGAATTGGGTTTGGTATCTATAGGTACAGCACCCATTTCAAAATATTCGGGTTTTCCCAGTGGACATCATCCGTGTGATTACCTGCCTGAAACGATAACAGTTATAACTTTTGCCTATCCTCTAAATACTACTTCTATCCTGAATCTTCCAAAAACTCGAAATCAGTACACTGAAGAATATGATACTGTAAACCAACTCCTATTTCAGGCAGCTCATCAAATCGCAAGATTACTCGAGAAAAAAGGATTTTCGAGTTTGCCTATAAAGCCTACAGCAGGGGTAGGGGATTTGACGCGTTTAAAATCGGATTTTTCTCATAAACATTCAGCAGTCCAATGCGGTCTGGGGCAGTTCGGGCTAAACAATCTTTTAATAACTCCCGAACACGGACCTGCTGTAAGACTGAGCAGTGTTTTAACTACTGCTGATATTTCAATGGACAATTCGATCGGCAGTAATCTATGTGATAGTTGTGAAAGATGCCTGAAGGTTTGTCCAAGCGGTGCTCTAAACCTTTATAAGGATAAATTTACTCCACAAACAGGGAGACCAATGGATAAAGAAAAATGTTCGTATTACATGCAGGAAACGCTAGGCGGACAGAGTTGTGGTATGTGTCTAAAAGTTTGTTTGAGGATGTCGTATAAAGACGATAATACACCAAGGCACTTGAAACCAGAAGTGTGAAACTATAAAGCTGCCATCAAATCATAAATCTAAATGACTTTATGCACTTTTGTATGAATAGTTCCCAATTTAGGTTTTTGTGTAAAGCCAGTTCATGGCATCCTGTCAAGAATGTCCCTGTATTGCTTGGTATTCTTATAAAATTCGGTTGTTTCATCCAGAAAATTTGAAGCGATTCTTCCTTTATCTGTAATCGTATAACCGCCCCATTTGACTTTGTTAACAAGACCTTCAAGCTGGAATACGGTTTTCATTTTGCTGCCGATAGCACCTCTATCAGCAAACTGGTCGGTATAACTTCTTATTTCTGAAAAATTTGTGACATCACTACCGTTTTTTTTGAGCACTTTTAAAATAATTCGGTACTGGAGGTCTCCTGGTCCCTGATGAATTCCAAGTGACTGATAAAAATCAGCAACATCCTTTTCAAACTCAACATCGATTTCCTCTGACATATGCGGCCCCCATAGTTTACAACCCAATCATTAATAGGGGTATTTAAGAATATTCTTTTGTTTTGAGTTTTTTCTGATATATATCAGGGGAGAAATACGCAAGGAATGTTAGAACAATCCCAACTACTACGAATATCCTTGCGGATAATTGCATAGTACCTGTCAGAGATAATACATCAAGGACCATGAAATCAAATACCAGAGATATACCTACCAGTGGCAGAGTTTTTCTGTAATGTGTTTCTCTTGGTAACTTTTGCAGGAACAACAGCATCAACAAACCCAATATCATGGATGTTGGTATAACAAATAACGTTATTATATATGCATAGATTGCAATGTCACTACTGATATTGATAAATGATTCATAACCTGCTGTAGCAAAACCTCCTATATTGCTTGAATGGAAATAATTCAGGTACAGTATACTAAATACGGCAAAAATGGATGATACAAAAGTACTGATTTTTTGGTTTCCGATTATCACATAGGTTATAAAAAATACCAGAGGCACGGAAACAAATGCTAAGGATATAAATCCCAAATTAAACATTGCACTATGTAAATAGTGATTTTGCCAATATCCAGCAACCATATTTACAGCAGTACTCAGATAAATTATACCAATAAGGGACCACATGACTACAAGTGACAATGAGGCAGGATCGTTATGTTTCTTTAGTCTACTTTTTGTCAGAACCCACGCTAGTGTAAATGATGAAACCGTTATTGCACAACATACGATTATATTTAAAATAAATTCTGAATTCATTTTAATCAATACTGTCTAATTAATTAATATAATTTATATTTTTTTAATTTGAATAAAAAACTATGCTTCTGGTTAACCAGTATTTCCGGTTTAACCATTATTTTATGTTTGACATTTCAAACCAAATATTTTTATATTAAAAGTCACATTAAATAAAATTGTAAATCCAAATTGAATTGGATGTTTATCAATTTACGGAAAAATCTACGGAGGAACGTATTGTATGGAAAAACTGAAAAACTTATTCATGAAAAATGATGAAGGTCAGGTAGGTATCGGTACCCTGATTATCTTCATCGCAATGGTGCTTGTAGCAGCCGTTGCAGCAGCAGTACTGATTCAGACATCTGGTAACCTGCAGCAGAGAGCACAGTCCACAGGTCAAGAAGCAACTGATGAGGTATCATCTAACCTTGATATCGAAGAAATTGAAGGTATTAGAGCTAATAGTACTTCTGATCCAGATAGTAATTATTCTGATCGCATTGAATACCTCAAACTCCGAGCAGGATTAAATGCAGGGTCAACGTCAATGGATTTGAGTCAATTGGTTATAACCATAAGTGATGCAAATCATAGGAATGTGTTGAGATATAATTCTAGCGAGGAGGCAAATGGTACAGATATTCTTGAGGATTCAACTAGCCAATTCTCAATGGATTCCGTAAGGGATGAAGATGATAGTTTTTCGAAAGCAAATCCTGTAATGAACAGAGGTGACCTTGTAACGATAAATGTTTCAACGCTTTCAGACGGTACTAATAACTCCTCTTATTATGATAGTATCAATGGTATGGATATACCTGATGATAATTCAACTAGTTCTAAATTAGACCTTGAGACAAGGACTACGGTATCTTTGTCCTTAACACCAGAAGCTGGGTCATCTAATGATATATCTTTCATGACACCTCCTTCTTATGGTGTTGACAAGAGAATTAGTCTGTACCCCTGAAATGAAATAAAAATTTGAAACCAAGGTGGGTTTTTACCCACATTTAATCTTTTACCAGTGATATCATGAAAAAACGAATCATTGCAATCCTTATACTATTCTTGTTCACCTGCATGATGT
>NZ_JBKGYF010000050.1:0-12404 GCF_046546175.1 Methanohalobium sp.
AGGATAACCCCGATGGTGAAGGGTCTATGTTCTGGATCAGCGTTGAAAAAAGCCGGTGAAAAATTGATGTTTATTGTCTAGTTGGCTATATCCAATTGATAAAATTATTTAACATCTATACCGGTAATGTTCATGTCCAGTTAATGGCTAATTTCCATTGATAAAGAGTATATGAATTAAGAGATTGATTATTTCTAATGTAATTATGATAAGCTATTAACATATTTGTAAATTTTCAGTTCATAAAGTGAATCAGGGTTATATAGCCGTGTATAGGAACCAATATTCTCTGACAAGCTGTACTTTGGTCTCGTCCACTACTATGGTGTCTGGTAAATCACCATCATACGACTGTACGCACCAAGCGAATTTCTGAATCCAGTAATGTATTCCTCTGTAACTCATCAGTTTAGACATATACGATAATTGTTCTAAGGTATTCCTCAGACTCAATCCTTGATGATACGGAAGTATGGAAAATGCTATGGTTTTTATATCCCTTCTCTTCCTTTCCACGAAAGGTTTAATATCTACCAGTATTAAATCTAATAATGCGTTTAGGTTAATTTTTTAATCTCCCTTAAATAGGGGATGAATCTCCTATTTATTTATTAACTAAAGAGTATTTTTTCACCAATGGTTTATTAATCGCTGTTAGAAATATATTTACATGAACAAATTTTCCTTTTGTCACTCAAAAACGGGACAGCCTCCCTTGGGCTTTTTTTATTACTGACACCAATTATTTGCAAAACCCCTCAAACTGCTTTTAAGACCTCGATTAATATGGGTATTGATGAGAACACAGAAGAACTTACAGTTCCTGTAATAGTATTATATAAAGTTGAAGGAGATATGTTGTCAGTCAAAGGATTATGAAGAAGGTGAACACGGCGGTATAGAATGGACACGGATATATCTCTTCGACCCAAATGGTAACAGATACGAAGTAAACAATTCAGTCACTATGGAAGGGTCTGAAATAGATACAGGATAAACATTTTACATATTTCATTATGAACATGAAGATGGAGATTACTGGATAACAAATGATAAAGACAGAATAACCAAATTGATTGACCGGATGAAGACGATTGGGGCGGTGGTGGGGGATATTTTGAACCTGCTGGAAAATGTCGTTTATTAATGATTGAAGATAAAAAGAACTTGTACTGGTGGATACTAAAGTTAGAAATCCTAGTAACTGAACAGACGAAAATATATTATCTGGGTGTACTGCAGATATATTAACCAGTTTTTTGATAGGACAAATTTTATAAGTAATGTCTGTAATGGTTCTTGCTGTTGTAACAATAAATAAACAAATAGCATCAGCATTTTACAAAACTATTAACCAAACAGATAATATTAAACCATGCTAAAAGCCGTTACTTTTATTAAAACATTTGAATTCATTAAAACCCAAGAAACATTTACAAGTATCGTAATTTATATCCTCGGTTTAATCGCTGTTCTACTTCTTTTGGTAGTTATAAAAAACAAAATTTCCAGGTTGAGAACTGATAGAATCTTTTACAATATATCCGATTTTCTGGAAAGTGAGACATCTTTTAGATACGGCAAACACAAAACTGAAAAGGATTATCAGCAAAACCTTGAAGGTAAACTTGCGGTTTTGACCGAGAGACACGGTTACAACATCAGATATGAAGCAGTACCAAAAAACAGCAAATACAGGGTGGATTTTGTCATCGAAAACCTTGTCGGGAGAGAGATGAAATTCTATCAGGGTGGAATCAAGATTGAAGAGCAGCTTTGCAGACAGATAGTAAATTACTCAAAATATTATTCCAGAATGATTGGGCTAGTCTTAAACAATACACACAAAGATAACCAGGAATTAAAAGCAGAAATTGAAGGTGAACTCAAAAAACAGGATGAAATTGATAAAAGCAATTACAAAGTAATTGTTAAAAGTATAGGTAAAAGATAATACAGGAAATTGAACTTCATAATTGAATTTATATATCTTCATAACTATAAGATGTTTTATGGATGTTGAAGGACTTTTAAAAAATACGTGATATGTATTCAGAGATAATATTGTTGCACTTATAATCGGTTCAATAGTGGCTGTTATCGGTTCAATATTAATTGTAGCCATCGCACCATTGTTCTATGGTCTTACCTACATGACATTTAAAGGTATAAAAGGTGAGAAAGTAGAAATCAATGATATATTCGAAGGATTTCACCATTTTGTTAGAAGCTGGATTTTTGCAATAATTGCAGGAGTACTTCTATTCGTTGGATATATAGCTTTTGTAATCCCTGGTATTATCCTGTCAATTTTGTTAATCTATGCACTGCCGCTTCTTGTTATAAAGGGTTATGGCGGTATCGATGCCATCAGAGAAAGTATCAATTACAGCCGGGAAAACCCAGCGGATACACTGGTACTGTTTGTTATTGGTGTATTCATAAGCTTTGCAGGAGGAGCGATACCGTTCGGATTTATTTTATCACTACCCTATACAACCATTTTATACACGATGGCGGCAAACAATCTCATAAAAGAACATGAAATACATGATATATATCCTGAAACTGAATTTGTTGGTGGATGATTTAATAAACATCCGCCTTCAGTTCATTTTTTGTTACATGAAGGTAGGTGATAGATCCTGGTATGCTATCATATCCTAAAGTAATGGTAGATACATCATAATTTATTGGGTCTGCATTAGAGTTACCTGACGTAGGTTTAGGTATTATATCAAATATCACTGAACCGTCTTCTGTTATAAATTTCATATAATGTTGTGTCACATTATCTAGTGAGAGAGGGTCGTCAGGGTCGTTTTCCCATGTAAAATAGGTATTTTCTTGATATTCCATCATTAAATCGTTAGACACAAGGTCTACATAGGATGATTCGTTCTTCTTTTGACCTGTTGTATTAAATCCATCTTTACTAGACCAACGTTCTTCTATTGTGTCATCTGGTGTAGTATCTGTATAAATAATTTCCAGATCTATTGGATCCTTCCAGTTACCATCTTTCTTTAATTTGTAGGTTAGTGTTTTATTTCCTGAAGTTGCAGTTATATTATGGTTAAGGTTGCTTAGACCCTGACTGCTTTGTGCACCTCCTGCATGGAGATAAAATGAAAAATTATTCATAGGCTCATCTTTAGATGTATTAAGAGCACCTACTTTAAATTTATCAGTTAATGTTGATGTGCCCTGTGAAGGTATAGTTTCAAGTTCAATTACAGCGGTATTGTTTTCATCATCTACTGTTGCACTGCTGTATGTCTGTGATTCGGCATAATCAGCCCATGCTTTGTAATATTTACTTTTTATGTATACAAAGATTTTATCGGATTTTAGAGGATTAGTTCTATTATTATCACTCGTGGTGTTTGGATACAGTACCATCGGCATGTTATCAGAACTTACCGATAAACTGACCTTACCACTGCCACTGACAGAAGATTCACCATTTATTTTCATCAAAGGAAGAGTAAGAGTTTCACCATTATAATGGAATTCAGGAGGTGAAACCATTATAGCATTGCCTTCAGGATATTTCGACCATACTCCTCCCCCTTCATAAGCTATTTTCCGGTTATTTTTTGTATACTCAATTGAACCAAGAGAACAGTTGGATTTTATAAAACCGCTTTCATTAGTGAAATTATCCCAGCTTCCCCATTGGTGACGTACTTTTTTAAAATCATTATACCAGTCCGCATCTATATCAGTACTTATAACAACCATCTTGCTCTCATTGTAATCCTCTGTATTACCATCTACACTAATGGTTCCACCCATGATAGATATATCAGTTGTCTGTGTAGGTGATTCTCCAAGTGCTACCTTGCTTGTCCTTGAATCCAGTACCGTTAAACCCTGTTCCACACGCAGTGCTTTAGCGTTATCTTCCAATTCATTTATGGTAGGATAACTGTAAACCATCATTGCACTTATAGAAATCATGGTGATCCCCAGTATCAGCACAATACCTATTACCGAGGATACAGCATCATTGGATTTTACAAATTTCAAACTCATATTGTTACACATCCAGGTCATTCAATTGTAGCACTTATTGGTGAATAGATGATATGTACATCTATATTATCTGTATAATTTTTATGTGCATTTATAGTATTATTAGCATCATATACAGTTACATCCATTCCCAATGCATTATCAAAATACGTTCCCCAGCCCTGATAATACTGGCTTGTAACTTTGATATCAATTTCTGAAACATTTTGATAACTATATACATTGGAACCCCCACCATCAGATACCACCCGAACAATACCCTGTCCTGACCGGCTGGATGAACCTGAAACCAACGTTATAGGTACTACTAAAACCTCACCGTTGAATGAAAAACGTGGCTGTGTAATTGCTATTGATTTCCCTAAAGGATACTTTGCCCATGTACCGGTATTTTCATAACATATTGAAGTTCCTTCATACTCATTCTCAATCATTCGCATTTGCCTTTCAAACGTCCGGTATTCATAACTATCAGTAGTAGAATTCCATTTCTTTGCTGTTATATTTATCAAACTGTTCCCGATAATGGAAAGTGAGCCACCACTCATCTTTAGTTCAACCGATTGAGAAGGTGCGTTATCAAAAACGATTTTATTAATATTTGTAGCGAGTACAGAATAACTCTGCCTGATATTTTCTGTGTGTTCTACTTCCTGCATATGGTCAATAAGCGGAAAACCAGCTACACCGATTACAGTTACCGCCAGCAACATTACACCAAGCAGAATTACAAAATCAACAACCTCAGAAACTGCATGGTCTGATAATCTAAACGTTTTTAATGACATGGTTACAAATTTTAAATCTTATTAATATATTATTCAATGCACCTCTATAAGGTTTTTGGATGAGTTATACAAGAAGTAGTGGTTGGTGGAAGAACTGTGTATAGTATTAGATTCCAAATCAGCACTCTTTATCGTATAGGGTATCTTGACCATAACCTGATTCTGGGACTTAAAAGTTATCTCATTCGATTCATTGGAAAAATTGACAGAATAATATTCACCTGCAACTTTGTCAGGGATAGTGAATTCGTATTTTAAATACTCGATATTGCCGCCAGAAAATTTTGTTTTAGTGATGGCTGTGTCAACACTTGTTAGCTGGAATGCAAGGTCATTTCCATAGGTTTCAAACTCTTCACGGGTAACTGTTCTTTCAGTCTGGTCCATCATGGAAAAAAACGAATTCATAAGCATTATAAACGCTATTACAGATATTGAGAAGATTAATATCGAACCAACAGATACTGATACTGCATTATCATCTTCCTGCAATTTTTTAATCATAATTTCACCTATGGTAGAGTAACCGGTACAATGGCACTGACCTGTTTTGAACTTGATGATAAATTAATATTTAACCTGGTGACTTTGTATCTTTTAATCATGAATTTCTGTTCATTAATTAGATTCCCAGAAATTTTCATCTGTCCTATCAAATAGGTTCCATTGACAATTTTTAATTTATATTCATCATCATTTGTACAATCCTCAAAATGAAACGAAAATGAATTTCCATCGATTGTATTATTTGTTATATCCATATGATAAATATCACTTGTATTAGACGATATTACACCAGTCTGGTTTTTAACAGTAACATTAACTTTTCCACTTTCATTATACAATCCAACAGACCAGATTTTGGTGTCTGTCTGGTTTATAGCTGAAATTTTGAAAGGATTATTTTTATTCCCCAGTACACTGGTATTGGATAGGTCCAGTAAAAACTCATCTGTTGTGTTGATATTATCAACGACAGTCCAGTTGGGATTTCCAGATTTAATCCCGTTATCTGTTAAATAAGCCTCTTCAACGCTACTGTTTTTAATGGATATAGACAGTCCTGAATATGCATATAGGTTAGATATATTTTGAGTATAACCAGACATGTATTGGTTGAAAACGGCTGGATTAAATGATTGGTTATCTGTAGCATTTATATAGGCGTCACAAGCTGCATCTGAACTCATATCTATGGCGTTTGACAGGTCAAAACGATATGTATCAATACTTGATTCTGATGCCATGTTGCTTGAGTAGATTACATTGTTTAACATAACTGTCAAAAACACAATGCCTACTCCAATCGCAAAACCGGTTATTAGTATCATTTGAGCAGAATCATCATTATTAAACATTGTATCCTCACTTCAAATACGCCATAAAGTAAGTTGTATATCAACAATATTATATAAATCAGTTGAATTATTCAGATTGTTTATTCCGGTAGCAGATGAAAATGTAGAAGTGTTTGATATGTCAGGATTTGATAGGACTATTTTTCTGGATATTATTACAGCATTGTCAGAAGGTTCACCATTGTATATATAAGGTGAACTGTACCTCTCACCATTTTCTTTAATGTAGGTGAAATGTACGTTGTGAGCAATTCCTCGTTTTACTGCTATGATTTCTAGGGTTTTAGCTGTTGAACTATTCAATTCTTTACTTTGATTAGATTTAGATATGTATGAGCTTCCGTTCCATATATATACATCACCGTCCCAGTTCAACAGGTCATTTTTAAGCCGGGAGTCCTGTTCATATTCTGAATGGTCAAGTGAATTTATGATGTCATAACCCTGGGTTTTTAGTTGTGTTTCTATATGTGTATTGGCTGTAGATGAGGTAAGTGGAGTTAGTGATGTTGCCTGTACTGCAAAAACGACTACTGTCACCATGATAATTGCAGCCATAACGGCTTCGAGTGTATGCATCTGACCTGTTTCATCATTTGTAAAACTGGATAGTAATTTAACAATACCCATATTTACCATATCCTGACCGATAACATCCGGGAATTTAAGTTGTTGTCATCTCCCCTGAAAATCACAACCCGCTTAGTTTGACCTATATTACCATGGGATGGTAAAGGGTCACCAGTAGAACGCATTATAGATGTATTGTTTTTCAGAGTAACATTGAGATTGTAATTAAAATACGAACCATTCAATCCGAGTTTATCATGATATTCACTACTGTTATTGAAAAAATCGTCAATTTTATTTTTATCTACAAAATTTGTTGTAGATTCATTATTATCACTCAGTGTATTTTCAACAAGCATCGTTGTTGTCCTGTCTGCTATCAACGTCACTTCATTAGAATTGGATTGCATCGGTGTGAAAAGACCTGGAGAATACTGAAACACAAAAAACACCGCAAATATGAAAAAAATTATAGCTATTAGATAATCAAGAGTTAACTGTGCTCTATCATCATCAAATTCGTTTTTTCTTTTCATGGAACCAAATTTTATCATTTTTGGATTTATACTTATGTATTTTCCTTTATCTGATCAACATCTTTTTCAATATTTTGGAGTGAATCAAAATCAAAATTGGATCCCGCAAGTTTCTGGATAAACCAGATAGATTTTATATGGTCTTTTTTTGTAAGTTTCCAATCTGATTTTTCACTGGTTTGGTTAATGCCTTCAGAATATCTGAGCAATTCCCGCCGTATATTTTCACTAATCCAGCCCAAGTCTCTGTAATAGGTTAACACCTCATCAAGATTATTGCCGCCTACCTGATTCATCAGGTATTTGAGCCATTCCATACAGATTCTCATACTAAACGAATTTTTGGGAATATGTTCCAGTTGCACATTCTTACCGTGAGTATCAGTTTTGGGCCTTGTATTGTCGGTATTTACAACAGATGATTGTTTTAAATCTTCAAAAGAATTTGCAAGTGATTGATTTTCCTTGTGATTTCTCTTAACTGCATTTTTAATAACATATATTTCATCTTCAAATTTTGAAAGGGATTTATCCCTATATTTTGTGCTTTTTTCGATTTCTGAAATCTTTGAATCAATTGTATCTATTTTGGAGACTTTATCATATAGGTCGGAAAATTTGGATTCATAATCATCATTAACCTCATTAAGATGCGATAAAAGGTCTTTATAGGAGTTGTACATATCAGAAATACTCTGCTGTATATTTGACAACTCTGCTTTGACATCCTGATTATCAGACTGGGCACTGTCAAGAGCTCCTTCAATTTCATCGATACGGATTTCTATTGAACTTACTTTTTCATTACTATCAGAACTAATACCAAGTGTATCCTGCAGGTTTTTGAGCTGGGATTCGATGTTATCTATCCTTTCACTTGTAGAATAATAGGTGTTATCAATTTTTGATTCAAAATCTTCAGTTCGCCTCTGCATTTCCCTGAGACTTTCCTCCAGCTCGTCCACATTATTAGAAAGGTTTTGCAGGTCATCAGTGACTTTTTCTACTCTGTTCGTAGATCCATCAACCTTGCTCTGGAGTTCCTGAAGGTTACCAGCCTGATTGGTGGAAACTCTGGATGCAATATAATCCATATACTCCTTACTGTAAACCTTATCAATTTTTTTATCAAATACATCTTTAACCTGTTTTTGGTGTTCATAGAGTTTTTTATTGACCAGTTTGTCAACCTGTTCAAAACTCAATCCTGCCGGTTGTTCGGTAAATTGTCCTTGACTATCAAAACCAACTGTAGATGTGTCGAATTCTAGATCTTCTTTAGAACCTGTAATTTCATCACGGAAATGTTTCATTCGTTTTTTCAATCCACCCCGTTGAGTAATACTTTCGAAAAAACCGGATATTTTACCAATTTTTGATATTTTTCCTTTTTCGCCTTCATCTATTTCCTGTTCAAACGGAGGAACAAATTCTGATGTAGCTTCTTCTTTCTCTTCTTCATCTATTTCTTCTCTCACTTGTTCCATCTGATCTTTCAGACTTTTGCGATTGGATGGACCTTTAATAAGAACTTCAAAAGGTTTCAATATTTTCACAAATTTAGGTTTTATTTTTGCTAAATTTGAGAATCTGGATTTTTCATCGGGTGCATCAAATTTGTTATATGATGAGTATTTATCAGTATCCTCCGGCTCTTCTCCTGTGTCCTCCATTTCTTCCGGTATTCTGGGTTCAAATAAAGGAGGATGTGTTATATCATCATGACCAGAGCCGCTTTTGTATGACTCATTGACTTGTTTATTTGAACTAAAAGTCTTTTTTCTGATAGTTTTAAATTTATTTTTAAAAGATGCTATTAAGTCATTAAATTTATCGGTGTACGTAGAATTTTTTGTGGTATCGGTTACAGGTTCAAATGATGGTTGTTGCTCTGGTTGTTTATTGGTTGCTTCAACTTTTGATTCTTCCTGTAAATTTTCGCTTTCAGATTTATTGCCCAAACCTTCAAATGATACAGTATTTTCCGATTCATCTGATGGTGGATGTTCATAATCGTCAGCAAGAACTGTCCCATATTCAAAATCCTGGCCCTGCGAAGATAATGGAGTTTCTGCAGAAAAATCACTATATTCTGCAGAACCTTTTGTATTTTGAGTGTTTTGAATTTGGAAATTGTCAAACTTTTTGCGTAACTGCCCTATACTGTCTGTCAAGCTTTTGTCATAGGATATATTTTGGATTTTATCTCTGAATGAATCAATGGATTTTTCTTCATCTACTGATTTGTTTGTTGGTTTTGCTACCAACAGATCATCTGATTGCACTTCACCCAGCTGGTCGAATATATTCCTGCGCTGAGTCATGGTCTTAAATTTGTTTTTAAAAGATGAGGAAAACTTATCTGATTTATCAGATACATGACCGGATTCAGGACCTGATTCATGTGATTGGTCATCGGACACATTAGATACCTTGTTGGAACCAGTTCCGGATTCAGCGTTCAAGTCATCCTCTGCAACGGATTTAGTATATATTTCTTCTGGTCCAGATTCAGATGGTTTTTTTGTGTCTAAATCATTAATATTTGTATTGATGGAGTATTTATTTTCATCAGAGGATGTTGAACCTTTATCAAATGAGAGGTCAGGATGTAGACGTTGTTCGTCCAATGGTTTATTATCAGTACCAAACATCTCATCAGATGATTCATCAACATCTGGAACTGAATTATCTCTATTTTCAGTGCTACCTGATACAATATTATTTAAATCGGGTAATTCATCAAAAGGTGGGGGCTTTGTAGTTTCAGATTCAGCAGAATATTCATTTTCATCAGAATAAGCCTGCTCTGAAATCTCAATTTCTTCCATGGGTTCGTTATTGAATGCATTTTTGAGAATATCAGGTGTTTGTTCAAAAGAAGGAATTTTATTCTCTTTTGATTCATCAGACGTATTATCTGTACTGTTTTCGGTATTTCCGGATATGATGTTCGTCAGGTCGGGAACATCATCAAAAGATGGTGATTCGTTTTTTTCAGGAACAGAATCATCCTGTACATCGGATTCAACAGGTTCTAACTCATCAACTTCTTCCATGTGTTCATTATTAAATGCATTAAGAATAACATCAGGCGCCTGTTTAGATGTTGATGTTTCATCTGAACTGTTAGTAGAGCTATTATTTTCGGTATTTTTTGATGCCAGAGTTGATAAATCAGGCACCTCGTCGAATGATGGAGGTTCGGGTGGACTTCCATCCTCATATATCTGATTGTCATCATCATTATGATTCTTATTTTTTTTCTTATCCCATGGAAGCTCGCTCATAATTAACCAACTTATAAAGTTATAGTGAAACCATATAAAATGTTCTAAGTAATTATAATAATGTTAAATTTTTATTTAAAGATTACTCCTTTATAAATTGTTTTTGCAGGACCTTCCATGTACAGAAAACCGTTGTCTTCAAGCTCGATGTTAAGCACTCCTCCTTTCGTATGAACCGATAGCGGATTGTTTACTTTTTTCAGCAAGTTAGAAATGTATGCCGATGCAACAGAACCGGTTCCACAGCTCAATGTTTCATCCTCTACACCACGCTCATATGTCCTGATAGTTATTTGATCTTCAGAGTCAACCTTTACAAAGTTCACATTGGCTCCGATTGGGAACATCTGGTCAAACCGTATTTTGGGTGATATATCCAGTATATCCAAATCCAGATCATCTACAAATATAACTGCATGTGGTACACCGGTGTTTACTACCGAAACCGGGTAACCATACAAATTGATATTGATAAAATCATCTTCAGGGTTCCCCTTTGCTGGGATATCAGAGCGTTTTACCAGTGGTTTGCCCATGTTCACTTTGACCCAAAAACCATTTTCATCTTCACGGGTTTGAACATGATATGTATCTGCGATAGTTTCCACAGTAGCTTCACCAAGACCTATATAACCGCTGTCATAGGCGTATTTTACAAGGCATCGTATACCGTTGCCACACATCTCAGCCTCTGACGCATCCGGCTGCATCAATCTCATCTTCATATCAGCTCTGTCCGAACCGGAAATATAGAGGACACCATCAGCACCGATACCGAATTTACGCCTGCAATATTTAACTGCAAAATCAGCTTTTTCATTTTCAGGTATGATTTTATTTTCGAATTCATCGATTACAATAAAATCGTTACCATTACCATGTAATTTTGTAAATTCTATCATACAATTAGAATTACTGTATTTATATAAAAAATCTTACCCGTAAAAAATAACCATAACGCTATTGAAAATAATAAATTAAAGTTCTACAATCTTTGCATTTTTAATCGCTTCTTTAACCAAAGCATTGATATCAATTTTTTCTTCTTCTGAAATAAGAGAATTGTAATCAGCCCTGACTTCCGGGCGGTCAGGTAGTGCAAAACATTCTCCTACAGATCTTGTAGAAATCTCAAAAGTACCTATATTTCTGGCTATATCAATGACCTCTTCTTTATCAAAAGATATCAAAGGATGGTACAGAGGAATTGCAAGACCATACATTTCTGCATACATATTTGCAACTGTTTGTGACGCCACCTGCCCAAGAGCTGCACCTGTTATGATTCCTTTTGCACCCTCTTTTTTCATAATCTCATGAGCCTCAATATACATCGACCTGCGACACAGCAAGCAGGTTTTTTTGGTTGTGCAATAATCGGTGAATGTTAACAAATCTTTATGATGAGGCACTTCATACACCTTGAATGAGTGACCAGCAGCCCATTTTTGCAGGACTTTTATACAATCCATTGCACGTTTACGCATTTTTGTATTATGAGGTTCATTGTTGAAATAGACCGGAATAATCGTCACGCCACGTTTCATCATTCTCCATGCAGCAACAGGAGAATCGATCCCTCCAGATATAAGGGCTACCATTTTACCCTGGGATCCAAGCGGCAGTCCACCTACTCCTTTAACGATGCTGGTATGGATATAGGCGTATTTTTGCCGCATTTCAACAAAAATTTCTCTGTCAGGATTTGTCAGGTCAACTGATGGGTTTTTACCTGCAGAGCCAAGTATACTGTATACAGCATCTCCACATATTACTCCGATATCATGGGATGAAAAATCATGATTTCCTGTTCTAGTCGCCCTG
>NZ_JBKGYF010000051.1:0-12334 GCF_046546175.1 Methanohalobium sp.
GGGGTAGAGCCTGTGGAGTTGTGTTCGTTAGAACAAACTATGAAACAGGAAGCCAATTGGTCTTTAGCCAACTGGTAGTTCACCAAACACTTCAAGGAATTACCAATATTATTAATATGTTGTAAATTTAAAGACCAACTATGATTAAGGACATTTCAGCCAAAATACTAGAAGACTTTGATACAAAAGATAAAGCACGGGAAAAAGGCTTAACCCTATCGAGAGAGGTTGTACGTACCTGCAGAAGTATCATGTACAACATTCACAACAAAAAATTTTATCAAGCAGAAGACATGCTTGAAGACGCACACAAATCCCTTGAAGATATTAATTCCCATCTTGGGACATACCCAGATATATATTACGGCGGCTTCGTAGAACATGCACAGCAGGAATATGTTGAATGTGCTATTGTATTTCATCTTTTATACAGTAAAGGCGATATTAACAAAATACCATCACCAGATGATTTAAATGTTGGATATGCAGCATACTTAAATGGAATGGCTGATGCTGGTGGGGAATTGAGAAGACATATACTTGACCTTATAAGAAAGGACAAACCTGAAAAAGGGGAAACATTTTTAGAAATTATGGAAACAATGCTTTCAAATCTAATGATGTTCGATTATCCTGATGCTATAACACATAACCTTAGATCTAAAACCGATAGACTGCGTTCTGTTGTTGAGCGTACACGTGGCGACCTAACCAATGCTATACGTCAGCAAAAACTGGAAGAATCAATGAAAAATTTTGAGTCAAAGTTATAATTTATGATGAGGATATAGTATGAAATTTGACCCTGGTGATTACAAAAAACTGGAAAAAGAGGACTTTGATGCTGCATGGAACAGTGGTAAAGATGTAATTAAACAACCCACATTTAATGAGCAGTACCCTCATATATCACTTAAATATGGAAAACCCCATCCTGTTTATGACACCATAGACAAACTCAGAGAAGCCTACCTTCGTATGGGTTTTGATGAAATGATGAATCCCTTGATTGTAGATGAACAGGAAGTACATCGGCAATTCGGACATGAAGCTCTCACTGTTCTTGATCGTTGCTTTTATCTGGCAGGTCTGGCACGTCCGAATGTAGGTATACCTGAAGAAAGAATTTCATCCATAAAACAAATCCTTGGTGATATCGGAGATGAGGGAATCGAGAAAATCAGAAAAATTCTGCATTCATATAAAAAAGGAGAAATTGAAGGTGACGACCTTGTAATCGAAATTTCAGAACAACTCGGTGTTTCAGATACCCATATAGTTGAAATGATAAATCAGGTATTCCCTGAATTCAAAGAACTTGTCCCACAATCCACAAGGAAAACCCTTAGAAGCCACATGACAAGCGGATGGTTTATCAGCCTCAGTTCACTGCTGGAGAGAGAAAAACCACCGTTCCACTTTTTTTCAATAGATAGATGTTTTAGAAGAGAGCAGCAGGAAGATGCAGCACGGCTCATGACATATTATTCTGCATCCTGCGTCATCATGGATGAAAATGTGACTGTTGACTATGGGAAAGCCGTAGCTGAAGGTTTGTTATCCCAGTTTGGGTTTGAGAAATTTAAATTCAAACTTGATGAGAAACGCAGCAAGTACTATGTACCGGACACACAAATTGAAGTGTTTGCCTACCACCCAAAACTTGTCGGTTCCAATACCAGTTATTCTGACGGATGGATAGAAATCGCCACATTTGGTATTTATTCCCCTGTTGCTCTTGCACAATATGATATCCCTTATCCTGTTATGAATCTTGGTATGGGTGTGGAAAGACTTGCCATGATACTCAATCTTGCTGAAGATGTACGCTCCATGACATATCCACAGCTTACAAAATACAGTAAATGGATGATGAAGGATAGAGACCTTGCAAAGATGGTTTTTGTGGATAAAACACCACAAACTGCAGAAGGGAGAAAAATCTGTAAAAGTATTGTAGAATTATGTGAATTAAATGGTTCTGAACAAAGTCCCTGTGAATTTACTGCATGGGAAGGAACACTTGAGGGGAAACATGTAAAAGTATGGGTTGTAGAACCCGAAGAAAACACGAAATTATGTGGACCTGCTGTTTTTAATGAAATCGTAGTCTACAATAATGATATACTTGGAATACCGAACAATAAGAAATGGCAAAAAGCGTTTGAAAACGATTCAGCACGTACAGGAATAAGATTTATAGATTCTTTCGCCTCATTGGCAGCTTTTGAAATTGAAGAAGCAGTTGCAAATGGTGAAACTGAAACCGAGACAAGGGTGCGGATTGTAAAAGTTCCTTCTGAAATCAATATCAAACTTGATTCACTTGCACAGAGATATATCACAGGCAAAAACAAAAACATCGAAATTCGCGGACCAGTCTTTACCACGGTGAGGGCTAAGATTGAATAAAAATTATCCTGAGAAATTGTTCAATCCTGAATCTTATGATAGAGATGATCTAATACAAATACAATCAGATATCTCATCCCTTATAATCCATGAAGATGATTTTGAACCCCTAAATCTCATTGGTGGTTCTGACTGTGCATTTCTGGATGATTTGATAATATGTGGTATTGTAATACTCGATTACAATACACTGGATGTGATTGAAAAATCATATTTAACCCATAAGGTAACATTCCCCTACATTCCCACATTCCTTTCATTCAGAGAAGGAAGTGCCATTGCATCTGCTATTTTTAAACTGGAGAACATCCCAGATTTACTAATGTTTGATGGTTGTGGAATCAATCATCCTCGAAGAGTAGGTATCGCATCTCATGTCGGTGCAGTCCTGGACATCCCCACAATAGGTGTTGCTAAAAAGATTCTATGCGGCAAACGTGGATCTGGTGAGCCTGAATCTGTGGGTGCCTCAAAACCCCTTATATATAATGGTGAAACAACAGGTTACCTTTATAAATCCAAAAAAGGTACAAATCCCATAATAATAGCTCCGGGTAATCGGGTATCTCTTGAGAGTTCACTGGAAATTGTGAAGCACTGTATCAGACATCACAAACTGCCAGAACCAACCCGACTTGCACATAATTATGTAAATGATGTCAAAAAACAACTACAAGACAGGTACAAAAATGATAACATCAATAAATGGATGGGAAACAAGGATTCCAAATATAGTGAAACTGATGGATGAAGGTGAACCGGTATGTGTTACGTTTACATATCACTCTGACATATCTGGTAATTTAGATTCAAAAATATCAGCTGATTCAGAGCTTCTTTTTTGCGAGATGGTTCAAAAAGCACGTTATGGAGGAGTTTTCAATGTTGAAAAAGACGGATGCCCTGTCGGCAATTATGTTCTGGGAAAAACCAACGAACCTCCGTTTGAATATTATTTAAAATCCGGAAGATATAAAAACAGAACCGCAGCATACAGAGCTTCAAAATCAATTCCAAAAATAAGCAAACCTTATAAATCCGTTTGGATTGAGCCCCTATCCATAAACAAAGGACAATTTAATGTACTTATCCTCTTTCTTAAACCTGAATCTGCCATGAGAATTATACAGGCGTATTCATATCTGGAAGGAAAGCAGATAAAGATAAATACACTGGGAGCCGCGTCAGTATGCGGGGAGTGTATTGCAAAACCGATTTCCTGTGGAATAGGGGCTTCATTTGGATGCAAAGGTTCACGGAAACACAGTAAATATAAGAACACAGAAGTACCAATTGGTATTTCTTTTGAAATGATTGACAAAATAGAAGAAGGGCTTGAAAACACACCCGATACATGGGTTTGAAATGAAAAACATCAAAAGGAGCGCTTGTATCTGGCATTCCTTGTAAATCATCTTGCTTTATAGCATGATATCAGTTCAGCTTCTACCCGAGTAATCTCTCCAATATCATTGGAATAGACTTTTCTCACCCGTGCCCATGCTCTTGGGTCTAATTGTATTCTAGCCATTGTAGTTTCGCTTTCTTCGTAGAATGTTTCAGTACTGCTGAATGTTCGATGAGTCGATATATGATGCTTCATTATTCGTGCTACAACACCTGTAGTTCCAGGTGCTAAATCCTGGATACTTGTATGGGTAAGAAATACAAAATCACCCACATTAAGTTTGAGCACTGTAAAAAAGTTGTGAGGGCTCCGAATTTCTATTGTTCTCAGGGTATCATTTTTAAGCTCTCTCATCACATTTTCAGCAATTCCGGTTAGTGCGACATGTTCCATAGTTTTTCACCTCTGAAGCCGCTTACCCATACATTGGGAATTCTTTTTTGTAGCCTGGATGCTGTTCTGAAGATTTGACATCTTCTGCTAGACTCTGCATTTGTGCTTCGATTTTTTCCGCCTGTTCAAGGAGTTCATGGGTGTTGATGGAAAGTCCGTATAAAGAATTCAAAACATCCAGAACTGCTGCTGCTGCTCTTGGGTCAGGGTTCTGAGTCTGTGTAGAACCAAGTAGACTGATAGCCGGCATCTCACTCATAAAACATTCTGACATCACGCTACCGGATATTCCAGATATTGTACCCATACGGAATATTTCTATATGCTCTTTGATTTTGTCAAGCATATCATTACTTGTTGCTGCACCGAAGACATGCGTTTCTTCAGATTCCTCCACGGTTGTAATTCCTGCCATGGATACAATCTCTTTCACATTAATGGACTTTGCCCAGTTAACAAGAGCCTTACTAATATCATAGGATACCGATGGATTGATAGGTATATCAGATACCACGAGCAACAAATTGTGTTCTTCACTTTCATATATTCTGACCGGCATTGTAACCAGCCCTTCATACAATACTACAATTGGTGGGAAATATTTTGATTCGATTGACCCCTTGTAGGTCATACCCAGTTTATCTATTATCTGCTGACTTGCAATATTTCCAACAAGTCCTATTCCCGGGAACCCTTCTATAAGTACTGGATTTTCTGATTGGATAGATTCTATAACAATCTGCACATTGTGATCTTCATGGACATTTGGCAAAATAATCACCATCCTGGATTAATATCTGTATATCAGAGCCACCCTCAACTCCCTATTACCATTACGTATTATTTCTTATATATCTTTACAATCATATAAGAAACCAACTGTTGCAGATAATCCAATATTAGAGATTTGAAATTGATATTTCAAAAAATCAGGGAAATCTATCACAGGATCATTCTAGACCGTCTGACGCATCATCTTCTGGAGATGATTTTTCCATTGATTTGTCTCTGTTGGGCTTTTTTGCTTTTAGGTCAGATTGCATTTTCAGGAATATAGCTGTAAAAGCAACTATAACCAGAAATATTAGTATACCGATTGCAAAAGCAATTAAAAAATCCATGTGTTAAAAAGGAAAAAAGTAGATATTAATTTTGCGTTTATTGCGGTTTTTCGTACAGTTTTGTTTTGGAGAGAACTTTACCTTTCTTGGAGTGAGGTTTCCTGAGAACTGTATCGTTTGTCTTTTCAATTTCTCTTGCCTCAACTGCCAGTTCTGATGCAGCTCTTATCATTTCATGACCTGTTGCTGCAGTGAAAGCAACCTCTTCCAAATCCTTCAGCATAAAGCATGCCGGGAGATTAATCTGAGATACTTTTTCAGCCATATGTAGTGCAGCAAGACCTTTTGCTTTTGCATATGGATTGCTGAATCCTGCCCTTTCGATACATATCTGCGGTTTGGCATATATATGCGGCAGTTCAATTGCATCTCCGGATTTTCCTTCATCAACCTGTGCTGTTAATTTATCCAGTTCTTCCTGGACAAGGCGTACTGCACCACATGTGGAAAGTACCTTCATCACATCTGAATTAAAAGAAGCCATCTCTACAGGGTCCAAAAATTCAGTTTTTGCACCTATAAGCGGGTCGACCGGTAAGATTATGTAACCGAATCCTTCGTCTTCGATTGCCTGTCTATCATCCTTTTTGGTAGGTCCGTCGGATATTATTAAACAGGGTTTGTCTTTCCATAAGTTACGTGCTTCTGTTGGTCCTGGTGTACTTGCATTTGGACTGATAATTATAACAAAATCCGGGTCAAATTCCTTAAATGCTTCTGTATCTGCAGCATCTTCCTTTGACATCTTGGGTCCTGTACCATATACTCGAGTGGTGATTCCTTCTCTTGCTGCTATTTCATCTTCAAGAAGGTCTACAACCTGACTCATACCTAAGTTACCTAATTTGATAAATCCTACTTTTGCCATATAACACCCTCCTTTGAGGTATATAAATAAAACATATACCAGATTTACTGGATTTACAGTATCTACTGTTTTGTATAGATATATATTTTATCAAATTTTTCTTTGCATGCTCCTGCAAGCAAAATAATTTAATATATGCAACCATTGCATGTTATTTAAAAGATACGGATTTTTCCAGAGCATCTATCCATAACTATTATATTTCAACAAATATAATTAATAATCGAAAACATTATATTAATTGTTGCAATAGATTGGGCGAAAAAATTAAATGCATTGTAATCTATGTAAATCCAATCCTAGCAAATTACAAGACTATTTCCTCATTAGAATTTTCTCTGGGTTTGATCAAGTGAATTCCACTGATAATAATTTTAATAACGATAAGAGACCTAAAAAACTCATTGTTTTCGATATGGACAGTACCCTCATAGATGCTGAATGCATCGATGAACTTGGAGAAGCAGCAGGTGCAGGTGACGAAATATCTGAAATCACAGAGCAGGCAATGGAAGGAGATATTGATTATGAGGATTCACTTGTTAAAAGAGTGCAGCTTCTCAAGGGTACTGGATTTGAGACTGCACAGGAAGTGATAGAAAATCTACCTCTCATGCCAGGTGCCAAAGAGTTAATTAGTTATGTCAAATCATTGGGATACAAAACCGCAATGGTGTCAAGTGGATTCACATTAGCTACAGACTATATCGGAAAAGTACTGGATATAGATTACGTAGTTTCAAACGAACTTGTTATAGATAATGGATGTCTGACAGGTGAAGTAAGAGGACCCCTGACAAAACAGGATTCCAAAGAGGATGTTTTTGAACAGATAGCCCAGATGAATTGTGTATATGCAAAGGATTGCATAGCAGTTGGCGACGGAGCAAATGATATATGTATGTTCAAAAAGGCCGGATATTCCATAGCATTTAACTCCAAACCTATACTGCGACAATATGCAAATGTGGTCATTACACGTAAAGATTTGAGAGCGATAATACCTGTTATCGAGGCGCTAAATATGGGATGAGGCTATAGATAATATAAAATTCCAGCTTTTGCTGGTTCGGGAGGATCAACAAAACATGTTAAAAGAATTGAACGAAAGAAAAAATGAATTAAGAAAACTATCTGAACAATACAAAGAAAAACGTAATGAACTCAATGCTCATGCAAGTGAACTCGCTTCAAAAAGAAACGAATTAAACAAGCGCACAAAAGACCTGATAAATGAAGCCCAGGAATATAAAAAACTCCGGGACGAAAATAACAAAATGGTACAGGAAAACAAGGACAAACGTGATGAACTTAATTCTGAAGCGAATAAACTGTACTCAAAAATCGAAAAAATCCGGAGTAAAAACAATATTGACGGTCCTTCCCTGAAAGAAATTGAAAAAGAAATACAGCGCCTGGAATTTACCCAGCAAACTGAAGTACTTACACCTCAGAAAGAAAAAGAACTGGTCAACAAAATCCAAGACCTTCGGAAGCAGTATGAAACCAAGAAAGAACAGCTTGAAAACAATACTGAAATCCAGAAATTATCCGAAGAAGCTCAGGAATACAGAGATGAAGCATCCAAATATCATGAAGCTCTTGCTGAGTACGCCCAGAAAGCTCAGGAATACCACAATTACATGGTACAAACTTTTAAAAAAGCCGATCAGATAAGAGAAGAAGCGGATGAAACTCACAAACAGTTTGTAGAATACCAGGATACTGCCGATGAACAACACAAAAAGTTCATAGCCATCCAGAAAGACATGCGCGATATAGAAAAAGAAATCCGCAACCTTAAGAAATCTGAGCCAAGAGGCAAAAAGGTAGATAAAGAAAGTGCTGACAAAGATGCAGAAACTATTTTCTCCCAATTCAAAAGCGGGGAGAAAAAACTCACTACCGAATCACTGCTTACTTTGCAAAAATCAGGCTTTTTGAAGAAAAAATAAATAATTACTCTACCATGTATTGGTAAGAGTTTTTACTTTTTACTTATTTTTCCGGTTTTGATAATCCCAGATATTTTTCTCTGAATTCCGAATTTCGCATCAAACAGTAATTTGCATCAAAGATTTTTTCCTTTTGTAGACCATCCCAGACATCTTTAAGCGAGTTTTTGTAGATATTACCATAAGGCAGTGGCATACAGGCACATGGATATACATCCCCTTCAGGTGTCACATGCAACCATTTTTTACCTGCAAAACAGCCGGTAATTTCCAGAATATGAGGTACGGAAAATATTCTGGGACCTTTTATTGTGTCGGCATGTTTTACAAATCTGTCAAACTTTTCATAGTCCAGATGGGATAATGTTTCTGATTCATGGTCAATCCAGCGACCTGTTGGTACAACTTCAAAAAAAGACAGTTCATGGACACCCATATCGTACGCAAGTTCATAAAAATCGTATAGTTCATCGATGTTCCGCTTTGTGAGGACCACATAGATATTTACAAGCAACCCTGCTTCAAGAGAATTTCTTATTGCAGACATTGCTTCTTCAAAAACACCTTTGCGGCCCCTCATTAAATCATGGTTATGTTCTTTTGCACTGTCCAGACTAACGGTTAGCATATCCAGACCTGCTTCTTTTAAATCGCAAGCTCGTTGTTTACTCAATCCCACTCCTGATGTGAAAAGACCAGTTATTGCGCGTGCAGAATCCACATACTGTATCAGATCTTCCAGACCACTGTATACAAGAGGTTCCCCCCCGTCAAAGATTATAAAAGTTGAACCAAGTTGTAGACACTGGTCGATAACATCTTTGATTTTGTCGGGTTCAAGGCTTTTCTTATTATTGGTATCCGGAAGGGCGCAGTGGACGCATTTGTTTGGACATTCTTCTGTTATTGATATTGTTACCTGCTCAGGTGTGTCCCTACCAAAGTGAGCATTAATCTGGGAAGACACCAAACGGGAAAATGCATTGCTTGGTATAGGAGGCATCCATGTAGAAAAAATCAGATGGTCATCTTCTACTTTTGCTGGTTTTGCACCATCAAAAAACCCAAGCATATTTGATACAATGGGTTTCAGGATGGGTGAAGCAAAGCCTTCTGTTTTTATCCGTACATACCCGTCCTCTACAACCGCATACACTTTAAAAGCCGGATTACTGTAAAGGCTGTATTTCATTTATGAACCAACTGTTTATTTATTTCTCAATAATGCTTTATATGATAGTAAAGCTTTTGGATTATTTTGTAATAGAAACATACCAATCTGCATTGCCTGGTTAAAAGGACTACCTTTGATAAAAGAAAGGTCTTGACCTTCAAAATTTTTCATCATTTCATCAATTTCATGGTCATCCATTTTACGAAGCGTTTCAAGTGCTATGCGACCAAGGTAATACTCCGTTCTGAATTCACTGTTCCACACTTTCCGGTATTGTGAAAGTACCCTTTTTGACACATCACCTTTTAATAACGCATCAGCTGCAACATTACCTGCTATTTGACCTGCACGCATCCCATATCCTATTCCAGACTGACCTGCTGCACCACCAACTACCATGATACCATCTGAAACTATCTGGTTCGGTATACAGGCTATCGGATCACCACCTGTTTTTTTATTTATAATTTTTAAGTCATCCAGACCTTTGATACTTTTGAATTTTTCTAGCCAATTATCAAAGAATTCTGAAACATCTATCCCGTGCCTTCTAACATATACTCCGATAGTAGCTCTGTTATTGCCACATGGTGAATAGGTGGATTTCCAACCTGGTGCTACACTACCCAGATAATATTCAAACATATCAGGATTTCCTATACCATCGGATTCAATTTCCGCTTCCATTGCCCATGCTATATCTTCTGGATGTTTTACAGTTTTCAATCCCAGAAGTTGTGCGATGTTTGAATTAATACCATCTGCTGCAATTACAATTTTTGTTTTAAGAGGTCCCTTTGAAGTGCTCACAGTAAATGTGTTTCCGCTTTTTATTACATTGTAGGCTTCAACACCCATTCGGATATCCACACCTGCATTTCTGACCTGTGCGGCGTAATACATATCAAATTTAGTGCGGTCTATAAAGTATCCAATTGATTCTACTGTTACACGGTTACCTGTGGGTGAGATAATATGTGCCCCTTTTAAGTTTTTAATTACATAGTTCTGGTCTACATCTTCTCCTGTTTTATCAAACATCGTTTTAAAAAATGTATTTGCAGGGTGCGGTGATACATCCATACCCGGTTTTTTGTCTATGAGAATTACATCCGCACCACCTGTTGAAGCTTCTCTGGCAGCCATTAAACCAGCAGGTGAAGCCCCGATTATAAGCACATCAGCATCCATTGTATCAGTTCCTTTCAAGATATCACCATAGAATTGCAGTATAACCACTCACAAGTGTAGAAAGAAGTACATCCAGTATAAGAGATCCAAACATTATGCCTCTATACCTGGAACCCTGGAGAAACAGGTCTCCACCCCTTTCAGGGGTGGATTTTATTATAAAATCAAGTGACTGGATAATTATCCACGCACCGCCGATGATAGCACCTGCAAAAAATACCGGACCTAAACCGGCTGTCCACCCTATAATAAGTGACGCTGATACACCAACCATCCAGCAGGCTGTTACAAATTTAGCAGTTGCAGGGACACCAAAAACTACTGGGAATGTTGGTTTATCCTTCTCCCTGTCTCCCTCGACATCTCTTGCTACTCCTGATAGAGTAAAACCCCAGTCTGTAACACACATCATGATACCTAGGAATATTCCGGGAATCGGAAGGATTACATCATCTACACCCCTCAAAATACCCGCAGGATCAAATGCCAGCCAGATCCCGACAGGCACCAGCCCATAAGCAATTCCAACAGGAACAAAACTAAAGAACGTTTCGCTTTTGGCAAACTTTGAATAGATACTGATTGTCAGGACAGCAAGTATGAGTACCACAAATGATTCAGGGTTCAGATATAAAGCTGCAGCTGAAGCAACCAGTACTAGAAAAAGAGAATACATCAATGCTTTTTTAACTGATAATTGGGATGAAGCAAGAGGACGATTTGGGAGGTTGATTTTATCAACTTCAACATCACAACAGTCATTATATACATAGGAACTTGTTATTGCTGCATAACCACCAATAACCGCTATTAAGAAGGGGATTATCGATGGTAGAGTTCCCATCGCCAGGTATGATGCCAGCAAAGCACTGGCTGCTGGTAGTGCTATATCCATATCTGCTATTTCAGGTCTGAGCAATTCAATGTAAGGGTGAAGCGTTTTTGCTTTTTTTGAAGATACCAATATATCACCGATTACAGAAACACAATTCAGTTTAAATTTCACTAGATTTTACAAGTTTTGCGATTTCAGATATTTTATCGATTAACGGATGATAGATATCATATTCATGAATAAAGGTAAATTTTGCCTCTGGATTTTGTTCAATAAGTTTGATAGTATTTAAAAGTGCCACTTCCATAGATTCATATTCAGGACTAGATATTGTTTCAAGATTAAAAGGATATACTTCCATTAACTCTACCGGAAAACTTCCCATAGGTGGCTTGAATACCAAAACATTGTCAAATTCTTTATCCCAGTTTGTAGAATCGGTACGGATAACAGCTGACCCTGTTACAGTAAATCGATTAATCCGTTTTGAAAAATGTAAGATTTCCGGCCGTCTGGATGATTCCGGTCCACAGTAGAAAAATGTGGATTTTGTTGCAGGATCATATTTTTCCAGCCAATCAGAATATGAATACATTTTTTTCAAAGCTTCCAGAAGTCTTGGGTGGTTACGACATCGCTGTTCTACTAGCTCAAGCAAATCACCCTCTTTTATTGCTTGTTTCACGAGATTCATTTCTTCAAATGTTACATAAAGATTGTGCCTTGCAAGGAGCTCCACATTGTTTTCCGCGTCTTTAAGCTCTTTTGCTGTATAATTTGCGCATATCGGACAAGAACATGGTAAATAATGTAAATTTTCAAGATGATAGGTACCATAGACAGTGATGTATCGTTTTTTCTTTGCATACAGTGCATAGGCTGCAGAATCAAATAAATCACATCCTAGTGCAACTTCCAGTGCAAAACCCATCGGATGACCAGCTCCAAAAAGATGTACAGGAGAGGATGGTTTTAAA
>NZ_JBKGYF010000052.1:0-12269 GCF_046546175.1 Methanohalobium sp.
GGGAAAAGTATGAAACAGGAAGCCAGTTGGTCTTTAGCCAAGTGGTAGTTCACTAACTCAAAAGTAGGTCAAACCTATTACAAAATTTTGGTTTGTTATTTTCCTTTGTTGTGAATTAGGTAGTCCACTAATATTTAGTTGATATTATATACTATGTGAATAATAAATTTATATCATGGGAAAAAGGGGCCCAAAATTAAAATTCAATGATGTTGCTTATCCAACGAGGATTAGTAAATACCATGACTTTACTGGAAAAGGCAATGTTGTAGGAAATTGAACTTATCAGATCAAAGGTAAACGTATTAGGAAATACCTCTGCCGCGAATGCGGCAGGGTATTTTGTGATTGGACTAACACTTTCAATTATGACATGCGAAAAGAAGAATCAACTGTACTCTTAGCCTTGAAAATGTCCATAAAAGGATTGAGTATAGAAGCAATTGCTGATGTATTAGAAGTTCGACCAGTTACGGTACGTAACTGGTTAGCTCGAGCATCAAAACAATGCGAAAAAGTACATCAAGAGAAGATGAGAAACCTGGATATTGCAAAGATAGAGATGGATGAACTCTGGACAATAGTGGAAAAAAGTAGTTCCATCAAAAATGAATTTTATCGATGATGATGTGTCTTGGTTGTGGATAAGTTTTGCTTCAGAATCAAGGTTAATAATAGATTTTACTATCGGACCGAGAAAACAATACATAGCAGATAGGTTAATGGAGCTTATAGATAATTGACTTTCAAAAACAAAACCAATGTTCATTTCAGATGGATTAAGGTTCTATCCTGAAGCTCTTTTGAAAAAATATGGTGTATGGAAAGAGTTTCCAAAAACTGGTAATAGAGGAAGATTCAGAATTCCGATACTTGTTACTGATAATAACCTGAGATTCTCCCAGTTTATTAAAAAAAGGGAAGGTGGGAAACTGCAAAAAGTTGAGAAACAAGTTATATTTGGAAAGGATATTGATCTAAAAAATACATCAAAAAACCTACTTGAAAGATAAAATCTAACTTTTAGACAGGACAACAGAATTTCAAGAAAGACTATTGGATTTTCAAAAAAACTCAAAGCTCTATACGGTCAAATAAGGTTCTATTCCACTTATTTCAATTTCTGCAGAGTACATGCAGGATTGATGAAAAAAGTACAACAAAAAGAACACCTGCTAAAGAATCTGGTATTGTAGAAAATATATGGACATTGAAACAATTATTGCTTTTAAAACCTGCAAAAACATCAACCTTTTAATGATGGACTACCGTTAATTAATAGATTGTTAATTCAATTCAGAATTCAATCCAGATTTGGATTGTGAGACACTATAACTTGTCACTTCAATTTATTCAACAACCATAAATTTTTGCTGACGAGTTAAATAAATATTTAAAAACAATTAAATGCAAATAGGTTCAATTAGAACATTTTCATCTCAAAAAGAGATTAAAACTTTAATCAGGAGGTTAAAAATGAAAATAACCGGTTTTGTAGGGAGCCCAAGAAGAGATGGTAATACAGATACACTTGTACAACAAACTCTTGATGGGGCAACAAAAAACGAAGCAGAAGTTAAAAAATACTATATAAATGAGATGGAATTCATTGGATGTCAGGGTTGTGGCCACTGCAAATCCCATGACAGATGTAAACTGGATGATGACATGCAGATAATGCTTGATGCCATAGTGGAAAGTGACGGCATAGTTATTGGTTCTCCCATATATTTCGGACAATTTACAGGCCAGATGCGCTTGTTTATCGACAGATTATACTCACTTATAAATCCGGATTTTTCCCCTCGCATTGATTCCGGGAAAAAGGTCGTTTTGGTAGGTACACAGGGATTCCCGGATAAAAATCAGTATAAACCTGTATTCGAAGAATTTAGCAGTGTTGTGAACAAACTATTTGGTATGGAAGTCAAGGATATAATAATTGGTGCAGGGTATAACGAACCCGGTGATGTAGTAAATAACACTGAACTGATGAATGATGCTATGGCTGCAGGAAAGAATATGTTGAAATGATTACCCAAAAACCATTATTACTATAATATATTACATTCATCATGTATAATAATATATAAAAAAGGTTCCAGAAAAATTTATATTTTAGCCTATAGTACACCAATAAGTTTTATAAGGTTAATCATATATTTGACAATATCCTTCTAGAATTAAAGCCAGGAATGATGTATCATGATTAAAACGATATTGGGTTGTCTGCTGGTCATTTACCTTATAATAGGACTGTTGATAGTAAAACCAATGCGCACAGCCTGGAAAAAGTTATCAGGCAAACAAAGACCCTACTGAATTGGAATAGTAGACAAGGTAAATGTTAACTGACTCTTGGTCATTTCAGGAAAGTTGACATTGCTACATTATCCAGAGGATTAATCTGGGTTCTGTAACCATTTCCTGATTAGCAATTTCTATTTGTTGGTGTGATAAATTAACAATGTGGTTGTAATAATAACTTATTTACATATCAAGTGTTGCAAATATTTCATCTGTGATCCATATTTTAGATTATTACTAGCACCAAATATTAATTAATAAAGGACTATCAGTTATCATACTAATTAATATGTTTTAAGAATGTTAAAGATTAAAAGATATATCTACTTATAGGATTTTAGTAAATCTGGTACCAATGAAAAGATGAACTTTTGAATTGTTGAGGTCACTCGTTGATACCAACTAGAGAAAAAAATAAATTAAATAAAACCGAGTACAAACATTCTAAATGATCTAGGTCCTATAATAAAGGAGGTCAACAGAGGTGCTAAAAGGTATATTGGATACTGTTTACAAAAGCTATGAATACCTTTTAACTAAAGAAGTTAAAGAATTACCAGTACCAAAACATATCGCAATAATAATGGACGGTAACCGCAGGTATGCCAAGCACATGAGGATAAACGATTATTACGGTCACAAGTTGGGTTCTGATACGACAGAAAAAGTTATAGAGTGGGCATATGAGGTTGGCATCGATGAGATGACTGTTTATGCTTTCTCTACCGAAAATTTTAGCAGGTCTCCTGAAGAGACTGAAAAACTGTTCGAGCTTATCGACACCAATCTAAACGAGATGGTCGAGGATAAAAGAACTCATGACCGCCAGATGAAAATAAGAGCTGTTGGCGACAGGATACGTTTGCCTCAATACCTCCAAAATACCATAAAAAAAGCTGAAAATGCTACTTGCCAATACGAAAATCTCAAACTAAATGTAGCTCTTGCTTATGGCGGCAGACAGGATATAATACAAGCTGTCCAAGAAATCGCGAAAAAGGTTAAAAATGGCTACTTGACTATAGATGGGGTGAATAAGTCCACTATATCTAACCATCTCTACCCTGATTGTAAGCAGCCAGTTTCAGATGTCGATATGATAATAAGAACCGGTGGAAATGAGAGAGTATCGAACTTCCTGCCCTGGCAGGCTAACGGGAACGAATGTATTTCCTATTTCTGCGCCCCATATTGGCCGATGTTCAGAAAAGTAGATTTTTTGAGGTCTATCAGAGTATACCAGGCTCGTCTGACTAAAGACAAAAACTATAGCCGCTTATCAAGGGTTAGTCATTTCCTTAAGAACTTGTACATTTTAGCCGATGGACGATTCGATTAATGTATAAACAAAATAATTTAATAATAAGGTCGGAAAAAGTTAGACCTTATATAAAATCTTGGTCTGCAGGAAAACTATACTTGATTTTACAGTTGACCATATACTATGATTCTACACTATATAGAAATAATCAATACTTATTCAGTGTATTCCACGCTGGATTTAACCGACCTGTAAAATTTCATGAAATCATGCACTTTGTTCGGTAATTCGGTGCTTACTGGCAATCCTATATCAATCGCTTCTGGTGCAGAAATCGGAGTAATATGTACCATTTCACCACTTACCAGTTTTTCAACAGCATAATTGAGCTTTTCCGCATCCTCGATTTTACCATCCAGGAGTTCTGTAGCAACTTTCCGCATAAGTTTCATTGTTTTTTCTGAAATATCACTGATTACAATTGTGGTATCATCAGCTTTATCTCCCTTTTTCGATGCGGCATATATCCAGGATGGTGCAGGATAAGTACCACGTATTAAATCACCTATTTGAGGGTCAATGGGTCCTATAACCGCATCATCATCCATAATAATTTCATCAGCTGCAAGTGCTATTATTGTACCACCTGACATCGAATAATGAGGTATCAGAACTCTTGTATATCCTTTGTGATTTTTAAGCGCGCGTGCTATCTGGATAGTGGGATGCACCTGTCCCCCCGGTGTATGGATTATGATATCAATCGGGCGTTCTTTTTTTGTATCACGTATACCACGCAGTATCGATTCCGCATCCTCTATATCGATATACTGATAAACTGGTAGCCCAAACATCGATACCGCTTCTTTTCGATGGATTAACGTAAGAACTCTCGTGCCCCATTCCTGCTCCATTTTTTTTATCATAGAAAGGCGCTGAACTTTTACTTTTTTCATCTGATACTGTGGATATGCAAATGCATAAAGAACAAAAAGTATAGCAAAGATGGTCAGTACGTCCCAAGCTCCAATATCCTCAAATACCATATACTTCCTCCTAAATATTACATTATCCAATCATCTTGCAGATGGACCAGGTCCCACCATTGTTGTCCTGTCCAAAAAATGAAAGGTCTTGGCCGTTTTGTCCCTTCTCCTTAACATAACGTTTTGACTGGATAAGCATACCTCCGGAACCACAGGTTGGATCATATACTCTCATCCCTTCCTGTGGATCAATAACCTGAACCATCAACCGGACAACATCATACGGCGTGTAAAACTCACCTCCTTTCTTGCCGGCAGAGTCTGCAAAGAATTTGAGCAGATATTCATAGGCAGTACCCAGAAGATCAGGAAATTCAAAATCCTCATCTCTTAACCGATATTTGTTGAAATGTACCAGAAAATCCTGAAGTGTCGAGTCTGGTATCCGTGTTCTTCCAACATTGGCATTGAAATTGATGTGTTTTAATATACCTTCAAGCTGTTCAGGATTATTGTCCTCAAGAGCTTCCAAAGCTTTGTTTAATTGATTGCCAATATCTTTCTTTAAATCTTTAAGATAAGACCATCGAGCTTCTTTTGGCACATAAAAGGTGTATTTTACTGGTTTTTCAGCCATTGTTTCGGCTTCTTCTCTACTAAGCCCTTCATCCAGCCGTCTTTGAACTACTTTTTCATATTCTTCATCGAACTGGTCAGATAGGCGGCGCAAAAAAAGCATCCCGAAAATATATTCTTTGTAATCTGATGCATCCATCCATACCCGAAGGATATCAGCTGCTTTGAAAAGATGATTTTCTAATTGTGAAAGTGTTAATTTGGTCATATGTTACCACCTGATCTGCGTCCTTTTTATATATAATTTGATTTGGTTCTTGTATTAAAATTGTACTTGTCCAGCTGCTATTTAAAAACAATTATAAGGTGTTAAACCTGTTAAAAACTTATTGATATATCAAAAAGGGGCAAAACATGAGAGATGATAACTTATTAAAAATGTTTCTTGTTATTATCAGTGTACTTCTGGTGTTTTTTGCGGGTTGCATCGGCCCAGATGTAGATAATTCTCAGAATGATTCCCAGAAAACAGGTACATAATATGGAATCACCGTGACAGTTACAAACATTGTAGATGGCGACACCATCGATGTAACGTTTAAAAATGGCACTACTGAAAGAGTGCGGATTCTAGGTGTGGACACACCTGAAACACATGTAGAAAACGAATCAGTGGATCTCGAAGGTATCGACAGATCGGATTATTTGCGTGAATGGGGTCATAAGACCTCCGAATACACATAAAAACACCTACATGGTGAAGAAGTAAGGCTGGAATACGATGACATCTCAGGTAAAAAAGGGTACTATGGAAGACTGCTAGCTTATGTATATCTGCAAAACGGAACCATGTACAACGAGTTGCTTCTGAAAAACGGATATTCCAGAGTGTATGATGAAGCTGAAATTGAATATATGGATAAATTCCAGAAACTTGAACAAGAAGCAATGGAGAATGGCAGTGGATTATGGAACAAATGACATTTATCAACCTGTTGCATTATGACCCTGTATAAAGCGTTGAAATTTTTAACGGCTTTATAATATTTAACGCGAGAAAAATAACAGCATCATTTATTATATATATTTATAGTACATAGTAAGGGATTAGAAAGCAGATGTAGAGGATAAGAGAAAAACTCTACACCTGTTTAAAGTAGTGGACGAGCGGTTTAATGGTTGAGTGGGGTTCAACCAGTGGGGAGTGTGCGAAAGTAGTCAAATTGGTTATATCTGCCCAATCTGTGTAGTTGGGGGTTCTGTACAGATTGGGTAGCTAATTGCCATTGATGAACATGTTAGCTGTATATACAGGTTCACACACAATTATCAAGATTATCCATATTTTATATAGGTGTTCTGGTCTTTTTCTTTGGATTGACAGTATTGAAAATAGTTCAAATGTGGCTGTGATTCAAACCAAGTTCATATTACAGAGTTTTCACCCTGTATCCAGAAATTATCATACATCTCCAACATATTGGCAATAGAAACCTCATCAGGCCATGCAGATGCATTACCTGTGGTGACGACCAGTTCTACATCGTCTACTGTATCTCCAGAAATCTGGGAAAATTCAGTCGCATCAATGGTAGTGAGTACTCCGATCTTTTTTTGGTTCAACCTCCAGTCGTTCACCTCATTATACAGCTCGAACACCCTATCGTCCAGGAAAAACAAATCACTCCTGTTGACATTAGGTATAACCACTTTGGATTTGGGTATCCAGTGCAGGTTGTCCTCGATCTTTTCCACAAGCAGCTGATACGAAACGCTGCTCTCCCTCATAAGCTCAGCTGAACAGATTTGTCTGTCAAATCCTTTCTCCTCTGCAAGTCCATCTGAGATTATCAGTTTCTTGCCCACTAGGTTGCGGTTATTACCTGTTTTATCATTGCTTATAACAATGTCCATTGTAGTACCTGTTAAGAAAATTTTTAGTATAAAAGAAAAAAAGGCTGGCTGAGGGAAAGAGAGGGGATGAATGGCCAGCCTTAGATTAGTTCAGGTTCATAGTGCGGTCGAAATTCTCGAACTGTTCATAATACTTGGCTCTCTGGACCAGTTCCTCGAAATATTCGTCCATTTCTATCACCAATCATCCCTTATGGAATCTAAAATATAAAAAGAAGAACCAAGCGGTTTGAAAGTAATCGATTTTTTATAGATGTGCTGAATTTTGTCATTAATATATTGCTGATAGTTATGTAAAAACAGAAAGTATAAAGACTAATCTATATATCTTTTGTAACTAAACCTGTTTTTACTCAGTTAAATTTAAATTGATAACGCTAAATATAATATCACAGATAAATTCGTAGAAGGTGGAAAACTACTTGAAATCGATGTACTTGACCATGTAATCCTTGGATATTCCGGTTATATTAGTTTAAAAGATGAGGTGTTAATTGAGTGAATCATTCAGGTGTCATGGATAAATAACAAAATCTTTAAAAACCTGTTCACCAAAAAGCAAACAGATGAGAGATACAGAACTTGACCAACCTTATACTATATCATACAAAGGGATATATGCAGTATGTGATCAGAATAACAGATATACAGAAATTATAGAACATCCAAGATGCTATGGTGGTACATCATGGGCTCGATATCATTATTCAAATTCACCCCTTATTCTACAGATAAAAACCATCGGAGATATGACCAGATACCTTGTTAAAACCGGCACTTCAAATCTTGAACTCAAACCATCCTCTTCTGCTGCAGGAATTGAATCGGTAACTGTGGAATATGACAGAGTAGAAATAACCTATGCAGGGCTTGGTGGAGGTGGTGTAGGAGCTACCAAATGCAGAGCTTATGCTGATGGTGTTATCAGTTATGATATCACCGAATCCGGTGGTGGACGCTCTGCAAAAGGAAAAATTGTGGTGCCACGAAGAGAGCGTCTTATTATAGGTATCGATGATACCGATACAAAAGAGGAAGGAGCTACATGGACCCTTACCCATAACATCGCAAACGCATTGAACTGTGAAGAATCGGTCTATCTATCACATTCCATTGTACAACTTTATCCGGTTTCTGCAAAAACACAAAACTGCGTTTCCACAGTGATTGAATTTGGATGTGTGAACGAGGCTGCAAAAAGGAAAATCTTGCAGGAGATAAAAAACGCTCTTTTAAAATACAGTGTTTCCGATGAAACCGGCATGGTTGCTCTTTCAGATTTTGATGCAACAGATGTTTATGAATACAGTAAAATGTGCCGATCAGGAGAAGTAAGCAAATATTTTACCCATCAATACGCAAAAGACCATGGAGTTGAAATTTGGCTTGATGGTAACGGGGTTATTGGTGCACTGGCCGCTCTACCATGGTTTGCCAGACCCGATGAATCAATCAAACTGGATGCTGATTTGCGATGAATACCAAAAATTCAGATGACAACACAATAACCAATTTTACCGGAATTGATGCATTACATTTTGCAGCCATTGATAGTAATGTCAAAACAATAAACGGTGTTGCAGGTTTTCCTGTAACAGAGATAATACAGAGATTTATTGATGATAAGGACAGCGGATATATTTCCAGATGGATTACAAATGAAAAGACTGCTCTTGAAATCGCACTGGGTTCATCGGTATCCGGTAAAAGAAGTATGGTGATAACAAAACATGTAGGAATGAATGTACTATCCGACCCACTTATTACATCCACAACCCATACAATCAGTTCGGGTGTTGTTATCATAACAGGTGATGACCCTGGTGCCCTTGCATCCCAGAATGAACAGGATTCAAGATGGTACGGCAACGTTTCCGAAATTCCTGTGTTTGACCCGTCCACCCCAGAAAATACTTACATATCTGTCAGACAGGCATTTGAAATCTCTGAAAAAATAAAAGCTCCGGCGATTATCAGAATAACCGGCAGGCTGACCAAATGTGAGAGCAAAAAAGATGTTAATAAGCTCAAAAAGCAGTTACAATCAGCAAACCAAAAATCAGTTTTTGACAGGTCTATTTGGAACCTCACTATGCATGACAGGCATCAAAGATATCATCTGGAATCCTATCCAATACTTATAAAAGAAACTGAAAACACTGGTTTAAATGCTTCAGTTATCAATGGCTCTGATACAGGGATAATATCCTCAGGATTTCCATCAACTCTTGTAAACGAAATTTTAAACAAATCAGAATACAGGCAGATATCTCATTTTTCCTTAAATATGGTATACCCACTGCCATATGATAAACTAGATGAATTTATAAAAAATCATGAACGTGTCCTGGTCGTTGAAGAAAGTGAACCGTTTATTGAAACTCATCTTTATATTCTGGACAGCATTTACGGTAAAAAAACAGGACATATACCTTATGGAAAAATCGATAAAAAACATGTTGATTTTGCCCTTGAACACTTAAATGAAGAGTCAATAGAGGAATATACTCAAATCCAGACATTAAAAAGTAGAGGTTATCGCGGACTCTGTGAAGGATGCTTTTACATCCCGCTATACCAGATTTTGCGTGAGTTTGATGTGAAAGTGGCTGCCGACATGGGATGTTCAATACTTGGTGCTCCTGAACCTATGAAAGCAGTTGATGCTGATTTCGCACTTGGTTCCGCCATAGGTACAGCCTGCGGATTTGATAAAAAAGGTATCGCTGTCATCGGAGATTTTGGACTGGCACATTCAGGGGTCGTCAGCTTAATAAACGCTGTGTACGGCGGATTCGATGTGCTGGTTATTGTTCTTCAGAACAAAATTGCTGCCATGACCGGTGGCCAGGGAACGCCTAACCTTACAGATGTCATAACAGCAATGGTTGATGATGTTTCAGTGTATGACTTTGATAATAAAACAGACGAAGAAATAAAAAAATCGATCCCGGAATTGATTGATGATAAATTAAACAATCCCGGTGTTTCTGTAATACTTGCCAGAGGTAGATGTGTAAAATACCAATAAGGCAGATAATACCTTGATTAATTGGCTTTTACCATTGTATCTTTACCTACTTTTTGCTCATATGTCGTAAAGCCACAGTTCTGACAGTAATAGACAATACTTGAACCTACCAAGTCCCTTTCTATCGGTGACCTGCACAACTTGCATAACTTGTGATTATTTTTTCTGTACATCCACACACCCTCTTTATGAGAATATCATTGCTGGGTCCAGTCTTGCGGTACCCTTTATTGTCCAGTATCCGCAGACTTCGCAGATCTGTATTCTGTTTTCTTTATTTTTCAATTTTGATTTGCACACAGGACAATTTTCCAGTGATTTCATATTTACTTTACACTCCTAGGTACACATTATTAACAATTAAACGATGAGATCTATAACATATATAATTAATGTACATAGAATATATAGTGCTTTATAGACTACATATCCTGAATCTTTATCATTGGGTTATATTAAAAATCTTTTTATATTACAGGAAAAAATTATTATAAGATATTTGATAACAAACAAGTTACCCGTTTTATCGTTTTACTATTGGGTATATTAATCTAGGTTAGCTTGGCTTGTTACTATATCCGTCATTTAGAGCCCGAAAGAGAAGTCTTAAAAGAATGGGTGATGTTAAAGATTTAAAAATACAGTAGAATAGGAAAAAATAAACAGCGGATACATGTAGGCTCTTATATGCATAGTTTTATGGAGACTGTGGTATACTCCATGAGAAATTATCTGGAATGTATATCCGTTCAATGAAATGCTTAACACGGTTTCTCATATGATTAATGGTAGCAGTTCAATGGTCGTAGTTGCTGAGGTTTCAGCGTTAAATGCCCTATTTGCCGAATTGTCACTTGTAATCTGGAACGGTGCTTTGCTGAGACTAAATGAACTCAGCTGAGCCATCAAGAATTTTAATCTGTGTTCCAATGGCTTTTTGCTGGCTCTGTTTTTGGAGGACAGGATGTGGCTAATATGTACGGTTTGTTGCCCATAGTACTCCTATTCATATTTATGGGTTCAACACCTGAATGGACAGTATTTATTGGAGGTGTGCTATGCATAGCTGGAGCTGTTGTAATATTTACAGATGAATCCCTTAAAATCGAGACATTGAGGAACCAAAACACCGAAGGTTTAAAGTCTAAAATGGTTTTAAAAACTTTTTTATTTCGATGTAAAATCAAAAAAATGATTTGAACGCAGATGTCGTTTTCCATGCGTCTTCTATATGCATACCTCTCATCCCGAGTTTTTTCGGTGGTTCTACATCATTTTCAACAGTATCCCCTATGGACAGTATTTCTTCTGCTTTAAGACCCAGACGTTTTTGAGCGATTTCAAACAGACGCTGATCTGGCTTCTTGTAACCATAATCCGATGAGAATATCACAAAATCAAAATATTTGTGCAAACCCAGGTATTTTAATTCCATTTCTGAAAAAACTCTTTGCGCATTGGATACAATACATTTTGGATAATCTTCAAAAATCTCAAGCAGTTCAAATGACTCTGGATAAGCCCGAAATTTTCGTATCGATGCTGCACGGAATAGGCGGGCAGCTTCTATACCCAAAATTTCCTCATCTATATCCCATATCGCATTTTCAAGACAAATTTCAGAAAAAATGTTTTCAACTTTTACTTCAGGATGTTGCTGTTCACTGCTATCAAACGCTTCTTTAACCTTTGTTCTATATTCTTCCTTCAATTTTTCAGGTGATACATTAACCCCATAGTAACAAAACCACCTGCTTAATATGTAATAGGTATCCAGAGAATCTTCATCAGTTTCAATATCTATCAGAGTTTTATAACAATCAAAAATAATGCCCTTTACTTTACCGCGTTTGAACAAACATTTGCCTCCTTGAGCAGATAATCATGATACTCGGATGCTATCTGGTCCATGTTATCCTTAAACACCTGTAAACTATATAATCATAATAAACCTTCACCTACAAATTCCTATCTACCAGTTGTAAGAGAATGAATTGAATTCATGATATGAATGCCATGTTGTATCTTTTCCATTTGTTATTTGGTTCCCAATACCCTCTTGTTTCACTTATAGGTATATATTAAGATTTGCGTTTGCAGTTATCTCGTTTAGACATTAAATCATCAATCACGCCATCTCAATACTTTATCTCATTTAAATTCTGGAATTCGATTGTATTTCCTTTGTAATAGT
>NZ_JBKGYF010000053.1:0-12178 GCF_046546175.1 Methanohalobium sp.
GTAACCTTCTTCCGAAGCCGCTGAGTCTTTAGCTTAGCGGTAGTTCACCAAGACTTAATAGTATATTTTAATTTCAATTATGTTCATGGTTTTGATATTATCAAAGGTATTGATTTTGTATCAAATGGGAATTTTTGTGCCTATTGTAGATATAAAATACTGTTTTTGTAAAATCCATTGTTTGTACGTAGAATATGTTTTTGACAATATAAATGATGGCGATTTATTACTTCAAGTTATTATATATATCTAATCTAAGATACTAGTAATTAGTCAATAACTGCAAATTTGAAATTTGTATTATTGATTCAGATAATAAGTTGAAAATCAATCAACTGTCTAAATGGTAAAGTAAAAACATCTGGAGGAGGCATTCAATGGACGAAAATGAAATTATTAACGGACTTACAAACGCGGTAGTTAATGGTAAACCAGACCAGGCAAGTGAGCTGGCTCAACAAGCTCTTGATGATGGTATAGATCCCTATAAAGCAATTGTTGATGGTCTAGCTAAGGGCATGGAAATTATGAGTGATAAATATGAAAATAAAGAGGTATTTATGCCGCACCTTTTGCTATCATCAAACACAATGTATGCAGGCATGAATGTACTTACACCACATCTTAAAAAAGACGACAGCTCAAAACAAGCAGTTCTTATCATTGGTACTGTAGAAGGAGATGTACATGATATCGGTAAAAACCTTGTGAAAACCATGATGACTGCAACAGGTTTTGATGCAATTGATCTGGGTAAAGATGTTCCTATTAATGATTTTCTTAAAGCCGCAAAAGAAAACAAAGCCGACATCGTGTCAATTAGTACATTGATGACGTCAACAATGGATAACATGGAAAGTGCTGTCAAAAATTTCAAAGAGGACGGAACAAGAGACAAGGTCAAAATTATTGTCGGTGGCGCACCTGTAAATGAAGAGTTTGCAAAAGAAATCGGTGCAGATACATCTAAAGATGATGCTATGGAAGCAGCCAAGTGGGCAGAGGATGCTATAAAAGAACTCCCACCAGCAGAAGAAAGATGGGGCTGAATAATATATAATAGATTCTTGCTCCAGATAGAACAAAATTGGAGTTTATGCAATTATCTCACCACCTAAACTTCAATTTTTTTACAAAAAATTGGGAAATCGATAATTAGGTCACGGGGTTATCATGGGTTACCTAAAAATGGATTCATTATCATCTAAATTTTCGCCATCATCATATTTTCATCTAGTCAATAATAAAAGCAAAATACTTCTGAATAATCCGTTGTTTTTTTCAATGTTTATGCTTTTTGTTATCCTGGGTGTGTTAATCAATTATAGATGGCTTCAATTAGAAATTATACCAACTGTTATACTATCTGCGCTCTGGATGTTATTCTGGAAAAACAGTGAACTTGATGGTAAAGTGTTTCTTATAATTGCTTCTGTTTTTGGATTTGTTCATGAGATACTTTGTGTTCAATATGGATATTTCACATATCTTGGTGGAGCAATCGGTGGAGTACCTATCTGGATACTTCCTGGATATGGAGCTATATTCTGGTCGTCTTATAATCTCTGGAAAGTTTTCGATCAAAAGTATTCAAAAAGATGGTGGTATGACCTTGTAAACTACTTCATACCTGTAAGCTTTGCTGTAATGCTTGTGGTAGATTATGTTATGTTTGATTTATTACATAACCCTGTTACAACACTGCTGAAATTCTCACTTGCATTCTTGCTGTTTAAAACATTTGCTGGTCTGAAACTTGCCTATTTTGTAGGTTTTTTTACAGTTCTTACCGAGTTCACAGGGGAAATGCTGGGTACCTGGACACATCCTAATTTTTCGCTCTTCTCTCTCATTTCGGGATATATATTCCTGCTCTGGATCTGCCTCACAATATCCGATATTATGCAAAGTAAAAGGGTATTAACAATAACCGGTGCTCTAAAAAACGAAAAAATATTTGCATTAGCTGATTCTCTAAAAACCAAAAAAGATTGGGGGAGGATAGAAGCCATGTCAGCTATCATTCTTACTGCTATCTACACATTATCAATGCTTGGTATAGCTGAAGTTTAAAACTGGTACAACACTCCGGTAACCTACATTAGTGAACTACCACTTGGCTAAAGACCAACTGGCTCCTTAAATTAAAAATTTAAGGATAACTTTAAATCTATGATTTAAAGTGCTTCCTGTTTCATACTTTTCCCTTATGGGAACAAGTCCACAGGCTCTACCCCTCGTACCGAAGGTGTAAAATTGTAATCTTGGTTATCAATTACAATCATACAGACATTGGTCTTTATAATATTTAAACCTAATTAATAGATTAGACGGTATTCATCCCTTTGTTTCATTTCAAAGAAATGAAACTCGCATTAAATCTACGATTTGATGCAATGCTGAAGACATAAGGGTTTTCTACCTTCCATTGTTATAAAGTTGTAATACACTCAGCTGGTGATTAACACAAATGTGCCAACAAATTCAAAGGATATTTGAATTGCAAAAAGAAAATGCCAATGATTTTGCCCGTTTGAATGCTAAGGAACGTATAGAGCTTTTAGAACGCATTGAAAATTATCTAAAAGACGATCAAAAATTAACTGGATTATATGATGCCATGTATAAAGACTTCCGCAAACCAGAACAAGAGGTATTTGTTACTGAAATAGGCATTGTACAAGCTCAAATTGATTTTGTGAAAAAACATCTGAGCAAATGGATGAAACCGCAAAAAGTTTCTACACCCCTGCCACTTATTGGGACAAAGTCTTACATTTGTTATGAACCAAAAGGCATGGTACTTATAATTTCACCATGGAATTATCCCTTTAACCTATCCCTTGTTCCGCTGGTATACGCTCTTGCTGCAGGTAATACTGCCATAATCAAACCTAGTGAAATTTCATCTCATACTTCTACTTACATAAATCACATGATATCAGAACTGTTCAATGAAAATGAAGTGGCTGTTTTTGAAGGAGATTCTTCAGTAGCACAGGTATTGCTTGACCAGCCTTTCAACCATATATTTTTCACCGGCAGTAAGAAAGTGGGAAAAATCGTTTCCCAAAAAAGTACTAAACATCTGGCTAGTGTTACCTTGGAACTGGGAGGTAAATCACCAGCAATAATTGACGAATCAATTGACATTCAGAAAACAGCTCAACATGTAGCCTGGAGCAAATGTGTCAACAGTGGACAAACCTGTATAACACCTGATTACCTTATCTTGCATGAATCAATTAAAGACATGTTTGTAGAAGATTTCAAGGATGCTTTGAAAACATTCTATGGTTCCTGTGATATTAATATACAGCAGTCACCTGATTATTGTCGTATTATTAATGACTGGCATTTTCAACGGTTAAAATCACTCTATGATGATGCACTTAACAAAGGTGCACGGGTATTGATTGGCGGTTATTTCAATGAATCAAACCGTTTCGTTTCTCCAACTCTGCTCGATGGAATATCGGAAGATATGGATATCATGCAGGAAGAAATATTTGGTCCCTTATTACCCGTGCTTACCTATTCTAATAAATCAGAGGCTTTAGAAATTATCCATAAACGTCCAAAACCACTTACAATTTATATTTCCAGCCAATACCGCAAAAATATTGATTATTTCCTGGAAGAAACGTCTGCAGGGGGTACAGTCATCAACGATTATATGCTTGGTTACAGTAACCCGCATCTACCATTTGGGGGTGTCAACAGCAGTGGTACTGGAAAATCATTAGGGTTTCATGGTTTTGTAGAATTTTCCAACCAAAGGAGTATAATAAAGCGTAATTGGGGTACTATAAACGCAATTTTTCCTCCATATAATGACCGCACACTTAAACTGATGAAAACACTGTACAAATTATACAGGTGGAGTTAGATGAGGAATGTTTGGATAACGGGGAGTGTATATAATTATGAACTTTGGTGAAAAAACTGTTCTGATAACAGGGGGTTCAAGCGGTATAGGACTTGAACTGGCAAAATTGTTCGCTTATGATGGTTATCAGTTAGTACTAATTGCCAAACCCCTGGAAGAACTTGAAAACGCTAAAAAAATACTTCATGAAATCAACCCAAAAATCCACATCCTTCTGAAAACACATGACCTGACTCAACTTGAAGCAGCCCAGGAAATCTATGAATTTACCCAGAACTATGGATTGAAGATTAACGTATTGGTAAACTGTGCAGGTTTTGGTTCCTATGGATTTGTCAATGAAATCGATATGGATAAAGAGCTATCCATGTTACAGCTCCATGTGAGTACTCTATATCATCTCACACGTCTCTATTTGAGGGATATGGTTGAACATGACGACGGGTATATAATCAATATGTCATCGATGACAGCCTTTCAGCCTACTCCTAAAATGGCTGTTTATGGCGCCAGTAAAAGTTTTGTACTTCAGTTCAGTCGTGCTCTAAACTATGAATTACACGAACTAAATTCAAAAGTGAGAGTAATGGCAGTCTGCCCAACTTCGGTAAAGGATACCAAGTTCCAGGAAGAAGCTGATATGGAAAACACCAAGACATTTAATTTCTGGATGACAACTACAGCCGATGTTGTAGCTTGCGATACCTATCGAGCCATGCAGCAAGGTCACGATATGGTTGTACCTGGTCGTGGATTTGGTTTGTTACAGACTTTAATAAGCAGATTGCCGACAAACTGGCTGATGAAGATATCCCGGATTCATTTACAAGAGAAAGAAATTAAAAAAAAGGTTAGGTGATTAATTGAAAATTGACCATGATGAAAAAGTAAACTGTATTGTTTGTGGAGCTGAAGTTGAATATTTAAAACAGGCAGCTAAAGTTGAATGTTATTACTGCGGCATAGAAGATGAAGCTTATTTCTGCTGTGTGAAAGGTCATTATGTATGCAATAATTGCCATGCTCAGAATGCTTTAGATGTAATCAAAAATGTCTGTTTGAATACTGATTCAAAAGACCCATTTCAAATTGCAGAAAAACTAATGGAACATCCAAGCATACACATGCATGGACCAGAACACCATGCTCTAATACCTGCTGTTTTAGTAGCCGCTTATCAAAATTTTGTAGGTCTGAAAATAAACAACGATATTTTAGAAAGTATCAAAAGAGGGAAAAATGTACCTGGTGGTTACTGCGGACTTTATGGTGCATGCGGTGGAGGGATAGGTGTAGGTATTGCAGTTAGCATCCTGCTTGAAGCATCGCCATTAACACCTGGTCCACGTTCCCATGCCAATTGGGCCACATCAAAAACTTTAAAAGATATTGCAGATGCAGGTGGAGCAAGATGTTGTAAAAAAGCTGTCCACATAGCTTTGGAAGACGGGATAGATTACCTATCCAATTTATTTGACATCGATTGGTCCCGTGAAATAAATAAATCTGTTAAGTGTAATTACAGTAAGTACAACAAAGAATGTGACAGCTCATGTAAATATAAAAAATCGTTTTGTGGAAATTAACTATTTATCCAAATCAAAATAAACCTAAAGGGCAAAGTTGCAAAAAGTTTCAACATCAATGTCCATAAAAATTTATAGTTCTTTCAGAATACGAAAACCAATACGGCTACTGTTACGACGAGCAACTGGAGGATAGTATGTGCGGCTTGCTGACCTGCAGCCAACAGCAGAAGTTTGCCAGCTGCCACCACACAGTACCTGCATAATCTTTGAATAATTAGTATTGTTTTCCCAGGCACTACCATCTTCAGGTGCACCGTCATAACTCTCATGATATATATCCTGTACCCATTCCCAGAGATTCCCGTGCATGTCGTACAAACCCCATGGGTTAGGGTTCTTTTTACCTACAGGATGTGAACCATGTTCTGAATTCTCCCTGTACCATGCGTATTCATCCAGTTTTGATTCACTGTTACCAAACGAGTATCTTGTGGTGGTACCAGCTCTGCAAGCATATTCCCATTCAGCTTCGGAAGGAAGGCGATATTTATTGGAATCTTCTTTTGCATTTAATCTATTAATGAATTCTTGAGCATCATTCCATGAAACCCTATCAACTGGTCTATCATCTCCAGCAAAACGGGAAGGATTCGTGCCCATGAGTTCAAGCCACTGGCTCTGTGTAATTGAAAACTTACCAAGGTAGAATGGAGTTTCTATAATTACATTGTGAACCGGATGCTCATTTTTATACCAGTTTTTTTCTTCTGACGGTGAACCCATTTGAAATTCACCTGCAGGAATTAATATAAATTCCATATCCATTGAATTAATGTAAGTTTCTGGATCTTTATTTTTCTTATTTTCAGTGACATTTCCTTCCATACAAATACCAATAAAAATTATATTTAATTTAGTCTTTTAACATCTCTTATCCTCTGGTCAACAATAGCACCACAGTTACAGGGTTCATCAATAAGAGAAGATATATCTCCTGTTCTATAACGTATAAGCGGCATGCATTCTCTTCTCAGAGTTGTAAATACCAGTTCACCCTCCTCTCCTGGTGGAAGTATTTTTCCAGTTTCAGGGTCTATAACTTCAACTAGAAAATCTGCATTGTTTACATGCAATCCATTCTGTTCCGTACATTCGATAGCGTTAGCCAGACCCAGTTCTGTCATCCCCCATTGTCTAAGAGCTTTACAACCCCATACACTCTCAATCTGGGTTCTCATGGATTCGGTTAATGGTTCAGATGAACAAATTATTCTTTTGATACCTAATTCACCTGGTTCAACGAATTTACTTGCTTTTTTTGATAACTCGTATAGAAAAGATGATGTACCTATCATAAGAGTTGTTCCTGCTTCTTTCATGGTGTTTATTTGGTCTTCTACATCAGTTGAATCGTTTATTACTGAATTAAAACCTGCCAGGTCACATGCTTTACTTAGCATAAGCCCAGGATCCCATGTTGCTGTAATGGTTGGGTACATTATCTGTAACGTATCATTTTTTGAATCCATTCCTGCCATCTTCAATCCTGATATTACAGAATCTACGATTTCTATGAGTTCATTTTGTGTATAAGCCACACTTTTTAGTATATTAGTAGTACCCGAACTGGTAAATTCACGTGCAATGTTCTTCCTGGAAACACAAAGAAAATGATATTGATGTTTAGCCAGTTGTTCCTGTTCTGTAAGTGGTATTTTTTCTAGGTCGTTAAAATTATTGACCTGTGATGGATTAACTCCTGCTTCTTTGTATAATTTACTGTAGAATGGACTTTTATTGGAAACGTATTCTAATAATTCCTGCATTTTGAAAAGTTTATATTTTCTTAAATCATCCCTGTCAAGATATTTTTGGGCAAATAGATTTTTTAATTCATTACTATTGTTAATATCACTTTTAATTTTGGTCAAACCCCACCGTTCTAATGGATTTACTGTATCATTATCGATATTTCTGGATACCAACTTTCTTTTTGCTATATTCTGGCGTACAAAAGTGTTAATCTTTTCAGGGAAACTCAAATTTTATTCCTCCAAATTTTACAGCATTCAAACGTTTTGTCTATAGAGATATTTACCATCACAATTTGTCAGATTGTAATTGCAAAATGGAATGAGTCTCCCATCACGTGTAACAACATGTATGCAGCAATTTTCAACCCTTTCTTTTTCGTATGACCAAACATCCTGAAATGCCATTGTTGAAATTGTAAGATATCTGTTTTTGCTCATTTCTATAAAATCAGACCATCCACCATCTGATCGACAACATGAGCTCTCCATAGATATGTTCTGAAGTGATTTCCCACAACAGGATGAATTGGATTCAGTTTCAGTTTCAGTTTCTTTTTCTGAACCTTTCCACCTACCCATTATTGAACCCTTGGTTTTGCTTGCTACATCATAAGCTGATTTCATCGCTCCCTGTGAAGTATTTGTTAACGGTATAAATCCAAGGTCATCAACCAATGCCAGACAGGTAGCTCCACAATGGGCATTGGGCATAAGGGACGGTGTGAAGTTTTCAACTTTCAGCTGTCCTTTCGTTTGTTTCTCGATTTCCTCGATAAGTTCTAAAATCGTCACTTTTTCTTCCTTTCTGGAAGGTGACCTTCCTGAATAGAATAAAGGTTGGAAATGTACACCCCTGACAGTTGGAACATTATTGGATGCAAATTCTATTATTTTCCCAACTTCATGTAGGTTATAATTTTTTGCAACCAGTGGTACCAGTACTACACCAATCCCAGCTTCCTGGCATTTATTTATAACTTCAGATTTTACATCAAACAATTTTTTACCGGTTCTTTGAATGTATACATCATCGGACACACCATCAAATCCGAGATATACTGCATCTATTCCGGCCGAAGCTATCCGGTCAAAATAATCCTGATCTTTAGATATCCTGAGACCATTGGTATTTAATTCGATGTGGTCTATCCCTACATCTTTTCCCATCTTTATTATCTCGGGTAAATCGTTCCTTAAAGTTGGTTCACCTCCGGACAGCTGTACACAGGATGGGTCATTTGAACACTTTTTAACAGCTTCAAACATATTCCTAATAGTATCCATATCAGGGTCGGTATCACCATCTTGGGTAGAATTAGCAAAACAATATGTACATTGCATATTACATCTGTCAGTCACTTCTATAACTGCCAGGCAGGTATCCTGTTTGTGGGAGGGACATAGACCACAGTCATAGGGGCAACCTTTTTCAACATCTGTTAAAGGAGCTCTAGCTCTTGCTCGATCCACATAAAAACAATCTTCCATCTTACGATAATGATTTATATCCTTGGATATAAGGGTCTTAAAAAAACCGTGGTCATCGCACTCCTTTTTGATGTATACTTGTCCATCCTCAACATATTTAACTCCCTCTATTTTCCTGAAACATTCAGGACAGAGGGTTTCAACTGTGGCTATTTGTTCCATCTCGTCCCTCCTAAAGTCAGTCATTAATATATTCAAGCTCTTTTTTCTTCCAAGATAGATTCAGCAGTTTTCAGTGTTGATGCTACACCCTGTGTAACGTATGTCTCATTACATTTAGGACATACTAATGCTGGACCTGGTCTTGAAACCCCTAGATAGTTCATATCTACGTTTCTTTGTAGTGCTACTTCATTACATTTATCACAAATCCAGTCACTTTCATCATCATACTCAACTTCACCAATTTCACCGCCTGTAGGTCCGTTGACATTCATTTTATGAGTATAGACATTGTTTAAGTTAATAGCCCCATTAGAAGACGGTGTATAGACAGCATAAACAGTCAAGTTTTCTGACCCACCCTTTGCAATATAAGTGTCTTCGCTTCTACTTTTGAGTTTACTTCCCTTTGTTTTTGCTGCTTCTATTATTTCCTGGATTTCCTCTTTTTTTAATCCATTATCCTTCAATGAATTTTCCACTTCTTCAGTAACATTTATATCCATAAAGAACCCTCATTACTTTGAATTTTTTTAGAATCTTTCATATTGTCCATAATCCCTTGCAGCTTTTACCATCGCATGAACGTTTGCAGATGGAGCTCTTGTTGGACATTCACAAGAAGTTCCCAGTATGAATCCTCTTGGACTATCTTTCCCCGCAAGTAATTGTTCTTTGGATTGTTCATAGACCTGACTCTGAGTTCCACGGTCTACCAGTTTCGTATCTACAGTTCCGAAACAGGTACATCTGTTTCCAAAGTTTTCCACCAATTTTGAAGCCGGGAATATTTCTTTTCCATCATAACCGATTTGCATAACTGTAAAGGGGCTCATTGGAGCATCTTTCCACAGGTCATAGTCATCAGAATGGTTTCCACATAGATGATAGTAAACACCTGGACCTGCGCCACTATTCAATACCTTACTTACAGCTTTAGCTACTGGTTTATAACCAAACCTTTTGATTTGCTCCCTGTCCATCAAATCACCACTGGCTATAACTGAACCAGTGATAGTTACGTTTGCTCCGTATCTGTCAGCTGTTGCTTTGGATGCGTTAACAATGTGGTCAGCAGCTTTATCGACAAGTTTGTCGACAATTTCTGGTTGAGTTATCATCCACATGAAAACATCTTCTATAGCAACCAAATTAGTTGCTACTTCCATTGTACCTCCCAGTTGGGTAATTGGAGCAAACATATCGGGATATTCTTCCAAACAGGTGTCCAGTGCTGTGTAATGTTTTGTAAGGGTAGGTCCTTTTGCCAAATCTTCAGGGCTCAATATTTCCAGATTATCTACACCTTCTGGATCCTTGATTGGACGATTTGTTATAGATGGTGGTGCATCTTCCTGTACCTTGATTGTAGCACCGTAATCTTCACCCCAATAATCAGCCCATAGATAATGACCAACTGGTGTTACATCATATAATTCACATGTATTACATACCATTCGTATTGCTTCATCTGGATTTTGATAGAAATACCCAGGTTTCTTTTTGAATATCGTGGCAGCATGCGACAATATGATGGGGTCCACAATAACTCTTTCAGAAGGTGTATCTGCAAACGGTGTTGTCCACAAACTACCTGCCTTTTTTAACCAATTTGTATCTATTGGTGCAAAATCTTCCGCTGGCATTATTTAATCTCCTATATTTATTTTATATTGACGTTAAGATATGGTGAACAATTTTTCCATCCTTAACCATCTTCCCATTAGCGAATTTGTCTAAATCAATAACTACAAATTTCAAATTTGCATTATTGATCATTAAATAGTATCTGAAAATAGATATATATAATAACTTGAAGTAATAAATAGTCAGCATTTATATTGTCAATAACATATTCAATGTACACATCGTGGATTTTACTAACACAATATTTTGTATCTATTGTAGGCACAAAAATTCCCATTTGATACAAAATCAATACCTTTGATAATATCAAAACCATGAACATAATTGAAATTAAATACATATAAGTCTGGATGATTTTTATAAAACTGAAAGCAACAATTCCACAGTTTTACGAGAGACGGTGTGTAGGGGTAGAGAAAGCCAACGACTTCAGTCGTGCTCCTTAAATCAAAGATTAAAGGATATCTTTAAACTCTGTTTAAAGAGTGATGAATCGTACCCTGCTGATGTCTGATTAACTATAGATTTTATAAGATAATCGCTAACATTAAGTAAAATTTATAAAGTTATAAAGCGTATAATCAGTATCAGATAAAAGGGTGGAGTTGATGGTTCGCAAAGAAGGTCAGAAATGCAGGAATATGAGATTCAGGATTCATCCCACTCCTGAACAGGAGGAATAACTGGATGAAACACTGGAATACTGTGGGTCGATCTGGAACCATCTTCTATCCATCAAGGTTGAATTATACGATAGGTTCGGCCTATCATTATCCGAATCATCACTGGAAAGATACCTCAAGCATCTAGATTATCCATCCATTCTTCAGTAAGACTGGATGTGTTCCAGAGGTTATGTTTTGCTTATGGCAAATTCTTCGATGATATCAAGAATGGCAGACTGAAAAACACCAGACCTAAAAAGAGATGTTCGTTAAGAGAAAAGATGTTCTCTGCGGGAACAACTCATCAGGATACATCAAATACGATGGAACCCTGCCTAAAGGCCACCCGAAATTCAAGAGTAAAGAGGATTTCAGCAGTTTCAGATACAAGCAATATGGGAACGGATGGAAACTCAAAGGAAATAAACTATACCTATCCAAAATAACCGATAAATCCCAACCTATCAAGATTGACATTGACATACTCCCAGAAGGCGAATTGAAGACCTGCACCCTGAAAAAAGAAGGCAAACAATGGTTCGCTTATCTAACTGTTGAATTACCTGATAATCCAGTTCCGTCTACTCCTGAGAATGCAGTAGGTATAGACTTAGGTCTGAAATCCTTCATAACAACTTCAGACGATGATTTTGTCGAACCACCAAAATTCCTCAGAAATACTGAGAAAAGACTGGCTAAAGAGCAGCAGAAATTGTCCAGGATGCAATTCAGATCAAACAATTATAATAAGCAGAAGCAGAAAGTGAACAGGATTCACAGGAAAGTTGCATCTGCAAGAAACCATTTTTCGCATTGTCTTAGCAAACTTTTGGTGGTGAAATATAACCTGATAGTGTTTAACGACCTGAAAATAAAATATCTTGTATAAAGCAACAAACTGGCTAAATCCATATCGGATGTAGGCTGGCATAAACTGATTCAGCATGTAATCTATAAAGCTGCTGAAAGAGGTAAAATTGTAGA
>NZ_JBKGYF010000054.1:0-12030 GCF_046546175.1 Methanohalobium sp.
TATAAATGTGAAATAGTTTACGAACATGAAACACAAAACCATGAATTAAACCACGAAAATGTAGCTTCAATAGACCTGGGGGTCAATAATGTCATAACCATGGTAAACAACATCGGTAAAAAACCGATTGTTGTTAAGGGTGGCATAGTAAAAAGTATAAATCAATATTTCAACAAAAAACTTGCAAGACTTAATTCAATCTACGATAAAATCGGTGTTGATGAAAGTAAAAAACTGAATAAATTATACCGCAAAAGGAACATGAAGATTAACGATTTCTTCCATAAAGTCAGTAAGAAAATCGTTGATTACTGCATCAAAAACAATATTAAAACCCTGATAATCGGATACAATCAGGGTTGGAAACAAAATTGTGGAATCGGAAAAGAGAACAATCAAAAATTCGTGCAGATTCCATTCTTCAAATTGAAAAATCAAATCGAATATAAATGCGAAGATGTAGGCATCAACGTGAAGTTTCAGGATGAATCCTACACATCCAAATGTTCTTTTTTAGATGGTGAACAAGTCAAAAAGAAAACCTGCTACCTGGGTCAAAGGTTAAAAAGAGGTTTGTTCCGGTCATCAAACGGTACAATCATCAACGCCGATGTGAATGGAGCTTACAACATCACGAAGAAAGCAATTCCCGGAGCTGTGAAGGGAATAAAGGGTGTGGCGTTACACCCGGTGAGGTTATCTCACGAATGTAATTGATAATAAAAATTGATATTAAATGGATTTGATTTTATCAATTGCAATGACGTGAACATCATCTTAAAGTATCTCGGCAAAATTTGGATGACAATGGTATTGACCTTGGTAATGAATCAACCATACTCAATGAAGTGGATGATGCCTATTTGCTGCTGGATTTCTATACCAATGAAGTATGGATATCCAAAGAAATAATAGTGGATGAATTGAAAAAATATCTCTCAGAAGAAGTGTAACTCAAAAAATAAGGTAAAAGGGTTAGATTATTCCCCTTCTACTTCAAGACCAAGAGCTTCTGCAACAAGAACGATGACGTCTTCTACTTCCATGTCTTTTGCGTCTACTGAATCTCTTGCATCTGATAGGTTTCTTTTACAGAATGGACAGGCGCTTGTGAGGATGTCTGCGTTAGTTTTGAGAGCATCTTCCATGCGTTCTTCTCCAACATTAAGTGCAAGATTTGGAATTCCAGCTTTCATACCTCCTCCTGCACCGCAGCAACGACTGTATTCTTTTACCCTATCCATTTCTATTAGTTTTATTCCTGGTATATTTTCAAGGACATATCTTGGCGCATCATATGTACCAACGTGGCGTCCCATGTGGCATGGGTCATGGTAGGTTACTGTTTTGTTGATGGATTTTTCCCACTTGATTTTGCCCTGCTTGATTAGGTCTGCAAGGAATTCAGTTACATGTACAATTTCAAATGGTAGAGGTTTCCCATATAATTTGGGCCAATCCACAATAGAAGTACGATAACAACCTGCGCATGCATAAAGGACCTTACTGGCTCCTTTGGCTTTTATATTTTCAACATTTTTTATTGTACAGTCTCTGGCAATGTTTTCAAGCTCGGATTGACCAGTCCTGAGGAGTGGTGAACCACAGCATAGTTCATCCTCTCCAAGCATAGCAAAATCAATACCCAGTTTATTAAGAACGCGTGCAGTAGCAACAGCAAGTTTGGTTTGTTTATACTCTGCGGTACATCCACCATAATAAACGATGTCAGCTTTTTCTTTAACTTCTATATCTTCAGGCATCCATGCTGTTCTTTTTTCGGCGGGTTCCATATATGGGTTACCGTATTCGGATACGAGTTTGAAGAAATATTTTTGTTTTCCATATGGACCCTGTCCGCGTTTTACAAGATTTGCACGCAGACCTTCCCAGAGATTTATGGTGTCAATACCTGATTCACACACAGTTTCACAAATACCACAGGTTGTACACTGGTACAAATCGGATGTGAATTCATCGAGTTCTTCTTCTGATATCTCCTTTGGACCAAAGAGCTTTGCTCTGAGCCCATAGGATTTGTTCATATAATCTCTCCACCTCAGGATTTTATCTCGAGGTGCAAGTCCCGGTTCCTGACCGGATGCGGAATATGTCGGACACCACTGAACACATTCCCCACACCTTGTACAGGAATCCATTTCCATAAGTTGTACAGCGGTTATTCCTCTAGTGTCAATAGATGGTTGTTTTTTAGCCATTGTAATTATTCACCTTCCTCTGCTTCTACATTTGCGAGAATTGTAAGTGGTGTTGCTATAATGTGTATATATTTACTGAACGGTATATAGGCTATACAAAACAGTAGTGATATAACAGCATGGAACAAAGCCATTTGTGGGGCAGCGTCTACTCCCCATTCAATTCCAAGCGCCCAGAAATCACCGATTCTAATACCTTGTGCTATAAATCCGGTGATTACAATAAATGTAAGGCCTGCAATCAGGACTGCATCATATGCGATTGTGCTTTCTCTGGCTCTTTTAACAAACAATCTTCTGAATATTGCAACTATAATTCCAAACAACAGAAGATAACTGAACAGGTCATTCCATGGTTGAAGTGTTTGTCTGAACGCCTCTGGATGGATATTGACTCCAGATAAACTTAGTAATTCTATTAAAAACATCAGTAGAGACAATGCAAAAAGTGTCATCCATCCAACAAAAATGGTGATATGCATAACCCATCTTAATTTACTAATTTTTATTATCCGTCTCTGCAGTAATATATCCAAAACTAAAGTTTTTAGAATTAATTTCCAGTCACCCTTTTTGGCAACATGCGATACGAATGTTTTCGGGAAGACCAGGATTCCTCCACCACCAGGTTCCTGTGCGTATCCGGTGGTTCCAAGTCCCCACTTTTTAATGTTCAAATACATTCCATAAAGGAATATACCTATAGCTATTACTGATAGTATCATAACCTGTACAAAGGTTATTCTCATTGCATCTGATATTCCAGAAAAATACTCCATGCTCATAAAATATACCTCCTGATGTAATAAAAGATTAATATAGTGGCAATTAATTGCTTTATAGGGGGTTCTAAAATCATTAAGTTGGAAGGATTGTAGTTTTAATTATATTTAAACGTTTCCGTATTCGATTATTTTATATATAAATATTATATAACACTGTGTTATTGTTTTTTCATTCAGTTTTCCCGGTTAAATAATCTGATATTTTATTTACATATTCAGACCTTGTTACTATAATAAGCTCGTCATTTTCTTCCAGTTTTGGTTTTCATCCGCAAGAATAAATTCACTCTTTCGATAAAGTCCGATAAATGCACTTTTTTCCGGTAATTCCAGTTCAGGATTTTTTCCCACGTAAATTATTATTAATATATACACTTGTAAAACGCACGTTTGCACGTATTAGGTTGCTCAATTATGTAGTATCTACCCTCTTAACACATCAATATATGAAAGTGGATGCTATATGAGAGGGGTTTATTATGTGGGCCAATCCCAACTTTTTGGCAACTTCTGTAAACTGCACGTCATCGACTCTAATAACTATATTGCTAATTTCTGCTTCCTTCGCCATAAGACCGATAAGTATATTATCCTGGTCGTGGGTTGTACAGGCAACAAGTGCATCAGCTTCCCTTATTTCAGCTTTTTCCAGTATATTTGGCTGAGTGCCTTCACCATGCATAACCGTACAGTCCCGTGATTCTGCCAGTTCTTTTGCAAGATCAGGTTTTTTTCTATCAATATCACTTCATTACCCTATGATATCATATTACGTGTAAAATCCAAACCAAGCTGGCTTGCACCAACAGTAATTACTTTTATACTTTATCACCCTGTCTATTATTTCTGGATGTCCATGTTCTTGGCATTAATAATATACATAACGGTATAATTTTAATTCTTTCAAGCAACATATCTGCACATAAAACCAGTTTAAGTGTAAGCGGCTTTACTGCGTCAGTAACACTTGCGGAAAGTTCAACTATACCTACTGCGCTGGACACCTCAAATATCGCGTCCATTATATTTATATCATGAATTATGAAAATGAATACAGAAACTACAAGTGTTAATGCATATAACATTACAATGGATATAAGTGCATATAGTTCGTTTGTTTCAATCACGTGGTTCTTTACTTTTAGGGGAGTAATTGCTTACCTGGGCAAAAAATAGTTGTAAAATATCAGTTGAATTACTTTTGCAAGCACAACAATTCGGAATATTTTGATTCCGCCTGCAGTGGATTTGATACTGCCACCAATCCATATCAGTCCACTAAGAAGCCCTTTGGATTAATCAGGCAGTGATTACAGGTCAACTGTTGAAAATCCAGCAGTAGTTAAAGCAGAAAACACCTGAAATCCTGCATCAGAGAATTGAATAATAAAAGATTCGATATCGTTTGATAATGTTAACAAATATATAGGTATACCAATTATCGCAATTATACAAAAATATCGGAATTGAAGATTATTGATCAGCATTTTTGGGTTTTTAAAGAATTCTGGGTACAGTGCAAAACTGGTAGACCCCATAATACAGGAGATGATAACTATAAATGGAATTATAAAACCTTCAAATGCGCCAATACTTTCTGCTTGTGTTGGAAAACCACCGATGGATACACTACTGAAAGGATGACAGATAGAATCAAATACTGACATCTCGCACAAAAACAGAAACAAAAAAGCAATTCCCGTAATTCCGGTATAGACTTTTCCAAGTAGATGAGTAGTTGCTATCACATTTGGTCGGAGTTTGGATCCTTAGTATGTTGTTTTGTAGAGTTTGAAGGCTGTAACTCCGGGATGGACAAAAACAGCCAGTACAACTATAATGATTCCTATACCTCCTAGCCATTGTGACCATGAGCATGTGAAAAAGAAAAGAGAGTTCATATCAGCAGGAGCCACGCTAAGACCGGTTGTTGTGATTGCAGATAGATACACTTTCAAAAAATGCATCGATAAACGGCATTCCCGTTGATAATGACATTGGTATTGAACTGATAAATGCTGAAATCGGGAATATAAGGCAGCTATGATGGTTGCTTATTTAGTTTCCAGTTCGAAGTCCGGCAACAAACGATATACAGGATATCCAGTAATAAGTGTAACAAAAGATGTTGCTGCATAATATATTGCAGAACCGGTCTCATCCAGAATAATTCCTGCAAACACCGGTACAAAAATAGCAACAGCGAATACGACCAGCAAGAGACCAATATATTTCAATATTGCTTTTGTATTGACAGGTGAGACAAGTTCATATATACTATATAATTAATATTGAAGAAAGAATTTAAAAAGGTTTTATAAGGATGATATCAGTTATGGTACAATAAGTACATCTGAATCACTATTTCTAATAACCTTCTCAGACACACTTCCAATTAAAAACTTTTCAATTCCGCTTTTTCCGAGGGTTCCCATTACAACCAGATTGATATTATTCTCTCTGGCAAAATCGATGATTTTTTCGGCAGGATCCCCTTCAAGTATGAATGATTTGACTTCTATTCCCTTAGCATTGCCAACTATTTCCACGTAATCAGTTGTGGATTTTTTGATATTGTCTTTCTCAACACCAAAAAAATTTGGAGTTATGTAGTAGCTACCAGTGGTTATAACATGTACTGCATAGACATCAGCACCTGTTTTTTTTGCAAAATCGATTCCAGTGGATATTGCATTCATGGAATTTTCTGAACCATCAGTAGCGATTAATATTTTTCTGTAATGTGTATCCACCATAACCATCCCAATAAATAATACAATTAAAATATGATATAGGTTTTGAAACAATGCCAGCACTCTATCATCTGTTATCCAAAAAATCCCTGAGTTTGGAATATGTGTATGTGTTTATGATATCCTCACTGGTCATCCACCCTTTTTTTGCTTGCCCTATACCGTATTTCATAAAATCTAGGTGGGATACATCGCGACTGTCTATATCCATACAGAATTTAACATTGTATTTTCTGGCACTCAGAACCATTTCATCATTCAAATCTAAACGCTGGGGGAGGCTGTTGATTTTCCAGTATTTTTACTTTTATCCTCTGCTGTTTCAAATATTTCATCAAAGTCTGCCTGGTATCCTTCCCTCTTCCTGATTAAACGAGCGGTTGGATGTCCCAGTATATCAAGGTGTTTACTGCTTAATGCAGTAATTATTCGTTCAGTCATCTCCTTTTTTGATGATTTAAATCTGGAATGAACAGAGTCGATAACTATATCCAGTTTTTTGAGTATATAATCTGGATAATCCATAGTGCCGTCTGGAAGGATATCTTCTTCAGCACCTTTTAAAATTTTTACTTTATAAACAAAGCGTAAAACCCTGATGTCTTTAGAGCTTGTCCGATAGAAATTCTGCAAAATAACATGGTAAGTATTATTGCTTAACTAATTATTGTCGGACAAGCTATTTAGCCAAGTGGTAGTTCACTTACATTTTTCATGGATTTATCCCCAATTCTTTGGGCTGCGAAATTATTAATAATTGGAACTTAAAACATCTAATAACAGCTATTTCATACAATACAGCAGGTCATTTTGATGAAAGAGGATGATAAATCTAGAGAGGAATTACTAAAAGACTTGAACGAACTTCAGAATGAAATTACCAGATTGAAAAAGAAAGAAAAACATTTGGAAGAGTTTAAAAATATTTTTGTTGAGGCTGAAAATTTAGCTCATCTTGGAAGCTGGGTCTGGGATATTGAGAATGACCGATTAACACTGTCTTCTGGATTCCAGCATATACTGGGATGTGAATTAGAGTACCCCGTATCTATGAATGACCTTTTATCAACAGCTTATCCTGATGATGTATCAGATATAAGTAAAAAATTAAAGGGGGCTCTAGACAACCCGGATGATGTTGAGCATATTGTTGAGCACCGCTTTATCCATCAATCAACTGGTGAAATACGATATTTAAAAGCATACGGCAGGTTGGTGAGAAACGAGGAAGACAAACCAGCCTAGATGTATGGAGCATCACAGGATATAACCGAGCATAAACTTGCGGATAAAAAATTACTTTTAATGAAAAATGTGGTTGAATCATCTGTAAATGCTCTGGCTATTTCTGATTTGGATGGATACCTGACCTATGTAAACCCTGAATTTTTGAAGATTTTGAATTATGACAGTGAATCAGAAGTTATTGGAATGCATGTGTCTGAATTCTGGCAGGAGAGTGAAAATGTATGGGATATTATCTAGGAATTGCATGAGGTAGGTAACTGGGAAGGGGAATTGAAACACAAATGTGGCGATGGTTCTATTGTTGACGTCTATGCTTCAGCAAGTCAGGTGGCTGATGAATCTGGAAAAACCACTGCCTTGATGGCATCTTTTGTTGATATTACTGAGAGTAAACATGCACAGGTGAAATTAAGAAAATCTGAGAAAGAAAAAAGTGCCATTCTTGATTCCACTTCAGAATTGGTGGTATATCAGGACACGGGTTGTAAAGTAATCTGGTGCAACAGAGCTGCAGGTGGTTCTGTAGGTGCCAAATCAGATGATCTGATAGGCCGCTATTGCTACGAAATCTGGCATCAAAGGAAAACTCCCTGTGAAAACTGTCCTGTGGAAAGGTCAATTAAAACCGGGAAACATGAAAAGGAAATAATAACATCTCCTGATGGTAGAATATGGCGAGTTAAAGCAGACCCGGCAAAAGATTTGAAAGGCAATATAATCGGTGCTATTGAAGTAGCTGAAAATATTACAGACAAGGTCAAAGCAGAAGAAAAAACCAGAGAATATGCTAAAGAACTTGAAAAAATTAATAATGAATTGGAAGAGCGTGTTGTTGAAAGAACAAGGGCTTTAAAAAAAGCAGAAGAGTTGAGAGAAAAGGAAATCCATCATCGTGTAAAAAATAACCTGCAGATAATATCCAATCTGCTAGAGCTTCAATCATCACATTTCAAGGATGAAAATGTAATCAAAGCATTCAAAGAATCACAAAACCGTGTGATATCAATGGCACTTGCTCATGAAAACCTGTACAAATCAACTGATCTGGAGAACATCAAATTTGATGATTATGTTATGAATCTGATGGACTATCTGATAAATGTGTATCAGAAAGATACAACTATTTCCACGAATATCGATATAGATCATGTTTATTTTAATATTGATACAATTGTGCCACTTGGTATGATTATCAATGAATTGATTTCAAATTCACTGAAATATGCATTTTTTGATGTTGATTATGGCAAAATCGCTATTGAACTTGACAGAAACAATAAAAGTCATACATTAATTGTAGAGGATAATGGCTGTTGATTACCCCATAATTTTGATTTTAAAGAATCCGATACACTTGGTCTGCAACTTGTCAATGCACTTGTGGAACAGATTAATGGTGATATTGAACTGGATAATAGTAATGGGTCAAAATTTACAATTATGTTTGATGTTAAACATTAACCTTGACCTTTATTAAGTTTCATTACAAATTATTGTTTAATGCATTCAACCCAATAATCAAACTATGCTGCGCAAATTATTATACTATCCATCAATTAACTATAACCGAGGGATTGTGAACATATGTTAAAAGCTTTGATATTTGATTTGGATGGTGTGCTGGTAAATTCAATGCCCTATCATGTGGAAGCAATGAAAGTTGCTTTTGATAATATTGGAGAGCGGATTAACAAACAGGATATCTATGAGCATGAAGGGTCAAGGACAGTTGATATCGTACGTGACCTGTTAATAAAAGCTAACAAAAATCCTGAATCATACAATCTTGAAGATATTATATATCAGTATAAACAGGAATTCAACAAAATCTCCAGACTGGAACCATTTAGAGGGTTAAAAGATGTCTTGTACACACTAAAAAATAAATATCATTTATGTGTCGTATCCGGTGCCGAGGAATCCATTGTACTTGACATACTTGAAAAATTGTATCCTGATGTATTCGATATAATCATCACAGCAAAAGATGTAGAAGACGGAAAACCTAACCCTGAGCCCTATTTAAAAGCGATTGAAAAATTAGGTGTAGAAAAGGATGAATGTATTGTTTTTGAAAATGCGGTTCTTGGTGTCGAATCTGCAAAAAGGGCTGGATTATACTGTGTAGCAATTCCGACCTATATTGACAGAAATAAGCTTGAGAAAGCAGATATAATCGTGGACGGCCATGATATGTTGAAACAATATCTGCTCAATCGTAAATGATATTATAAATAAAGAAAAAGAGGAGTTGTGTTACTCCTTTATTTCTGGCGTTTTCTGAACAGATAGGCAATAGTGAGTATCGCAATCAATCCGAACACACCAATTCCCGGTGCTTCACTGGGTGTAACTGTATAGGTACCGGTCTGACCATCAACTTCAACTGAGTAATTTCCAGGTTCGTTTTCTGTGTGTGTAAATTCTACTGTTGTAGAATTATTTGCACCCAGAGTGATTTGCTCCGAATCTTCCATGGTTCCGTTGACCATTAGTTCCACGGTGTAATCGCCTTCCATATTGCCTGTATTGGTTGCAGTAACCGCTATTGTAACCGCATTACCGGCTTTAACTTCAGATGGTGATATCGCCAAGTCTGAAATACTAAATCGTGCACCGGATTCAAGTATTTCTATATTTGCTTCAGCATCCTGGTATCCATCTTTGGATGCGGTTATTTTATGGACACCCGGATCAGTTGTTGTATAGTTTATTGTTCCGTCTTCTGATGTTTCACCAATTGATTCATCATCGTAGGTAATCTCTGCATCTTCTATAGGTTCGTTTCCTATTGCCTCGGTTACATTTATGGTTATTGAGTCACCTGCAAATATGTCATCAGGTGATACATCAATACCCATTCTGTTCTCCTGTGGACCTACTACTTCTATTTCTTTGCTTGCAGAGACAAATCCCTGTTTTTCAGCGGTGATTGTAAATGTACCTGTTTCATCAGCAGTATATTCAACAGTACCTTCCCTTGTGGTAGTTCCTATAGTTTCGTCATCAATTCTTACAGTGGCATCCTGTACAGTTGCACCGCGTGAGTTTATAGTTATATTAACAGTTGAATCCTGTGTGATGGTATCAGGTATATCTATAGATAGTTCATCACCGACACCGGTAGTAACTTCAACAAATGGGTAGTATATTACAGTACTTGAATCTGCAACCTTAAATTTGATATTATTCATTATATCGATGGAGTCATCCTGACCAAGGGTTATAGAATCGTCATTGCTCATTGTAATTTCAGATGCACTGACAGTGTCAACTTCCATCTTTCCATAATTGTCACCTTCATTAACTTCGGTATAATCCTCTGAAATCTGGAATACACCTTCTACAAACACAGCGTTTGTTTCGGTACCTCTGAATATGTTTTCAAAATTCACAGCGATAATCGGTACATCATCAGCAGACCCCAGATCTTTTTCATAAACATAGGTGTCGTCCCCTGAAACAACTCCGCTGTCTACCTGTTCACCATTTTTATGTAATTCCACAAAAACACTGTCACCTTCAAGGTCGACTTCTACGATGCGAAGCTTATATCCTTCTTCAAGTATAAGTGATGAACCTGAAAAGGTAGATTTGGTTTCATCATCGTCAATCAGAACTTTTGACAGCTGTCCATCAGACATCAGACTTACATCTTCATCAGCAAATTCTGTATCATCGGTGTATCCTGCAAAATATTTCTCAGCCATGAAACCAATGACTTCGTAGGTGTTGAAATCACCAAATTCAAATCTTACTTCAGCAGGTTGAGTTGTATATACAAGTTCCCCGTCGTCTATACTTCTTCCATCACGTGTAATTTCAATGGATTCTGTTTTTATACCTTCATCGATATCGTAATAGAATCCTTCAAAGTTTAAGGGAGTCCATTCAAAGGTTTCATTTTCCGTAACAGTTCCACGGAGTTCGTATGTTCCTGGTTCTGATATGTCCACAAACGGGCCAAATCTAAGCGTGTCATCATCTGCAACAATGAAATTGAGTTTACCCATTATGCTGATAGTATCTCCCTGGTTAAGAGATATTGAATCGTCATTGCTCATTGTAATTTCAGATGCACTGACAGTGTCAACTTCCATCTTTCCATAATTGTCACCTTCATTAACTTCGGTATAATCCTCTGAAATCTGGAATACACCTTCTACAAACACAGCGTTTGTTTCGGTACCTCTGAATATGTTTTCAAAATTCACAGCGATAATCGGTACATCATCTGCAGAACCTAAATCTTTTTCATAAGTATAGTAATCCCCTGCTGATACAATATCATTGTCTACCTCATCCCCGTTCTTTCTCAGCTCTACAAAAACACTGTCACCATTTAAATCAATTTCAATTATGTGAAGTGAATATCCTTCCTCAAGTTCAAGTTCTGAACCTGGGAAAAACGATTTACTGTCATCGGTGTCAGTTAAAACCTTTGCCAGTTGTCCATCAGACATCAGACTTACATCTTCATCAGCAAATTCTGTATCATCTGTGTATCCTGCAAAATATCTCTCAGCCATGAAACCGATGACTTGATAGGAACCGAAACCGTTGTACTCAAAATCAGTTTCAATTGGTCTGGTTGTATATTCCAGTTCACCCTCGCCTATATTCCTGTCGATGTCACTGATGGTCATTGTCTCAGAACTTTCGTTGGTGTCAAGGTCGTAATAGAATCCGGAATAACTCATGGCTGTCCATGTATAATCTCGACTTAAGTTATCATCAGCATCCCATATCCTGTTACCTGTTGTATTGTCAGCAGCTGCAGACACACCCGCAGTAGCCAGCAATCCGATGATAAATAATACTGTAAGTATCAATTTACTGTACAATTTCATATTGTTCACACTCCCTTTAGGGGGAATTTAATTAAAATGGTTATATTCTAAACTATTTTATAGTCTATAATTTACTAACTCCCCAATAATATAAACTCCATATATGGCAATAAACTTTTCGATGATTGTTGTATATAAAAGGAAAAGATGATTGTTGTATATAAAAGGAAAAGGA
>NZ_JBKGYF010000055.1:0-11257 GCF_046546175.1 Methanohalobium sp.
AAGATATAGCATCTGAACAGATGATGGAGATGCATCCAATGATGAGGTCGTTCTTTGGTAAAGAATGATATAAATATAGAGGTGTGATTGATCTATGAATATAGTACTTTTTGGACCGCCTGGTGCCGGTAAAGGCACCCAGGCCAAAGAAATTTCTGAAAATTATCATATACCGCATATATCGACCGGTGATATTTTAAGGGACAATGTTAAAAATGGTACTGAACTTGGTAATAAGGCAAAGGAATATATGGATAAAGGTGAACTTGTCCCTGATGAAGTTTTGATTGGTATCATCAAAAACCGGTTGATTGAACCTGATTGTAACAACGGTTATATACTCGACGGATATCCAAGAACTATCAATCAGGCAGATGCGCTTGATGAAATTCTTGAAAACCTTGGAAAATCACTAGATGTTGTTTTAAATATTGAAGTTCCGGATGAGGAACTGGTGACCCGTTTAAGTGGAAGGCGTATTTGCAGTAACTGCGGAGCTAATTACCATCTAAAGTTCAGCCCGCCCAGTAAAGACGGAATATGTGATGTATGTGGTGGTAAACTCTATCAGCGTGATGATGATAAAGAAGAAGTTATTAAACAGAGACTTGAAACCTATAACAACCAGACAGCACCTTTGATAGGTTACTATAAAGAAAAGGACATTCTGGTAAATATTGATGGTACTGGAAAAGTCGAAGATGTTTTTGAAGATATACGTAGCGTTCTTGATAATCTGTAATAATTAGTATTAATTAATGAAAAAACTGGTGTGGATTGCTTTGGCACAGTCATCTTCTAATTTGAAAAGAAATCTGGATTACCTTTTGCTGGCTTTTGGGATATCATTGATGGTATTCGCAGTTATCAGTGATTTCAGGCAAAGTCTAGGTGAATTTGTAGGGTTACTAATGAACCCTCTGGTTGCACTTGTGGGGCAGGAAAATTTCCATATCCTGTTATTTATAATGGCGGCAATAACCGCACTTTATGCATCCCTTATTCAAAAATATACCATTGATTGGGATTTGATGAGAAGAACCCAGGAACGTATGAAGGCTTTTCAGAAAGAATTCAGAGAAGCGCAGCTGTCCCAGAATAATTATAAGCTCAAACAGCTTGAAGAACAGCGTTCTGAAATGATGGGTGACCAGATGGAAATGTCAAAGCAACAGTTCAAACCAATGGCTTATATTAGTATCATCTCTCTTCCGTTATTCATGTGGGCATATTATTATATCAGTGGTCATACAGGGGCTACAATGGTCTTCCCTTTTATAGGTGAAATGGAGCTTGTAAAAACTGTGATTGGTCCAATTCAGTTCTGGATACTGTGGTATTTTATAACATCACTTGCCATCAGTCAGTTGATAAGGAAGGCACTTAACATTGGTGGAGCTTAAATGTTATTGACAATTAGTGGGTTGCCGGGAAGTGGAACAACCACGGTATCAAAATTACTTTCAGAATATTATAACGTGGACTTGGTTTCGGCAGGTGAAGTTTTTCGGAAACTGGCAAATGAATATAATATGACACTTGAAGAATTTGGCAATCTTGCTGAATCTGATCCATCAATAGACCTTAAAATAGACCAGCGTCAGCATGAAATAGCCAGTCAGAAAAACAATTGCATACTAGAAGGAAGACTTGCAGGTTATATGGCTGAAACTGATAATGTAGTTAAAGTCTGGTTAAAAGCACCACTTGATATACGTGTTAAACGGTTGATGGACCGGGAAGGTGGAATATTTGATGATGTTTTTGAATCCACTAAAAAACGTGAGGCATCAGAAGATGTAAGATATAAAGAAATACATGGCATAGACCTTGGAGATTTATCGATTTATGATATTGTATTAGATACCAGTCGATGGAATCAAAATCAGATAGAAGATATTATCAAGGTATCAATCGATGTTCTTGGTGGATTTTCCTGAGTAAATGCGGCTTAAAACAAATTACTTATTTTAGATATTATGGATTTACAATATACAGATGCAGCTCCAGAGATAAGAATAGAAATTGAACGAGGACAGGTTCAAAAATCAAAATCCAGACCATTTACAAATCCTGATTATGGTTGTCTGCCTGAACACCGCTCTCTAAATGATTATATTAACATGGGAGTTGTTAACCTTGACAAGCCGAAAGGTCCGACAAGTCATGAAATCACTTCATGGGTTAAGGATATTTTAAAAATTAACAAAGCTGGACATTCCGGTTCACTGGACCCTAAGGTAACAGGTGATTTGCCTATAATGTTGCAGAAAGCTACTAAAGCCATAGGTCCACTAAGGCTTTCAACTAAGGAATATATTTGTTTGATGCAGTTGCATGATACAATAACAGCAGATGAAATCATCCGGGTATGCAAGGACTTTGAGGGGCCAATCTTTCAGAAACCACCCATAAAATCGGCGGTTAAACGCAAACTGCGAATACGTACTATCTATTATCTTAATATATTGGAAATAAAAGGTTCATCTGTTTTGATTAAAGTTGGATGTGAAGCTGGTACTTACCTGCGGAAATTGTGTGCAGATATAGGTGAAGCTATTGGATGTGGGGCACATATGCAGGAACTTAGAAGAATAAAAACAGGACCTTTCTGTGAGGACAATATGGCTACGTTGTATGATCTAAAGGATGCGTACGTCTTCAGGGAAGAGTATGGTATTGAATCAGAATTAAGGAAGTTTATACAGCCTGTGGAGACAGCTCTCATTCATCTGCCAAAAATTGTTATACGCGACAGTGCTGTGGATGCAATCTGTAGAGGGGCTTCTCTGACAGTACCAGGTGTTGTTAGTCTGGATACAAATATATATAATGGAAATACAATATGCCTGTTCACTCAGAAGGGCGAAATTGTAGCTATTTGTAAAGCCAGCATGGAAACCGATGAAATACTGGAAGCAGGAAACGGTATTGTGGCTATCACCGAAAATGTAATAATGGCTGCAGGAACTTACCCAAGAGCTTGGAAAATCAGAACAATCCGGAACTAAAACAAAAACAATAAATATAGTAAAATAAATCACAATATCCCAAAATGCCGAGGTAGTCTAGTGGAAAGGCGCGAGCCTGGAAAGCTCGTGGGGCTTTAGCCCCTCGGGAGTTCGAATCTCCCCCTCGGCGCTCTGGTAACTTTCAGGAATTAATTTTATATAACAACAATTCTATCTTACGCTGTTATAATACAGGTTCAGACTTGAACTTCTTAAAACTAGAATGCCTTAAAGGCTGCGTCGGAACTTCTATTTATAGTTTCGGGGCTACGGGATGTATTACAAACCGCATCCTTAAGGAGGATATTAAATGGCAAATGAAGAAATAAGACATCTTGTTCGTGTAATGAACACTGATCTGCCCGGTGATCAGCCGGTAAGGTTGGCTTTAACCGGAATCAAAGGAATAGGAAGGCGAACAGCAAATATAATCGTGAAAGGTTCAGGTATAGACCCTAGTACCAAAATAGGATATCTTTCAGATGAAGAAATAGAAACCCTTAATTCTACAATTAACAAATTTGAAAATTATGTACCATCATGGATGCTTAACAGACAAAAGGATCCATATTCAGGGGAAGATAAACATCTTTTAGGCCAGGATATTTTCATGGCAATCAGAGAGGATGTTAACACACTCAAAAAGACCCGTGCATACCGTGGTATAAGGCACGAGAGAGGATTGAAGGTAAGAGGTCAAAGAACCAAATCGACTGGAAGAGGCGGTTCAACAATCGGTGTTAGCAAGAAAAAGAGCTGATTTTTAAATCGATTCAATTAAAGGTGATTAAATATGGCATATCCTGGTAAAAAGCGTAAAAGTTTCGATACTCCAAAGCATCCATGGCAGTCTGCCAGAATGGTGAGTGAGGTTGAATTAATCAAAAAATATGGTCTTAGAAATAAAAAAGAAGTCTGGAAGGCGCAAAGTATTCTCAGGAAATATAGGGAGGAAGCGCAGGAACTTCTCGCAGAAACCGCAGAGGCTGAACTCACAGGTCATTTAAGAAAAGAAGCAGACCAGATTCTTGCAAAACTTAAAAGATACGGTATTCTCAAAGAGGACGCTGTCATTGATGATATTCTTGCACTCTCAACAGATTCAATACTTGACAGAAGACTGCAAACACAGGTTCATAAACTGGGACTTGCAAGGACTCCTCTGCAGGCACGACAATTTATTACCCATGGCCATATTGCAGTAAACGGAAGAAAAGTTACAGTTCCCAGTAAAATGGTTACAAAAGATGAAGAAATGGCAATAGACTATTATGGAGGGTCACCTATATCAACAGAATCACACCCTGAGAGACCTGACCAGATTGCGTCATCTATTGCAGAAGAATAAGGAGGATAAGATATGGCACAAGAGATATGGGGTATTGCACACATAAACTCATCATTTAATAATACCATCATAACCGTTACTGACCTCACAGGTGCTGAAACACTTGCAAAGTCTTCTGGTGGGATGGTTACAAAAGCCGCAAGAGATGAAAGTTCACCTTATACTGCCATGCAGATGGCTCGACAGGTAGCAGATATGTTGAAAGATAAAGGTGTACAGGGAGTTCATATAAAAGTAAGGGCACCTGGAGGGAATAAACAGCGAAGTCCTGGACCAGGTGCACAGGCTGCAATCAGAGCTTTTGCAAGAGCAGGAATCAGAATTGGTAGAATTGAGGATGTAACACCTGTCCCACATGACGGAACACGTCCTGAAGGCGGAAGAAGAGTATAATATAGTCTTAAATTAAAATAAGGGATATCAAGTTATGACAGCAAAAGTAGAAGTGCTTGAATTATCCGAAAGGTCATCGAGGTTCAGACTTTCTAACACGACACCAGCATTTGCAAATAGTATACGTAGAGCCATGTTGGCTGATGTACCTACTTTTGCAATTGATGACCTAAACCTCTATAATAATACATCAGTACTTTATGATGAACAGCTTGGACTTCGTCTGGCATTGGTTCCTCTTTCAACAGAAAATATGGATGACTACACAACCCAGGAAGAGTGTACCTGTGAAGATGGATGCCCTTCCTGCGAAGTATCCATCACCTTGAATGCAGAGGGTCCAAAAATGGTGTATTCAGGGGACCTGATATCATCTGACCCTGGTGTACAGCCGGCAGATGCAAACATTCCTATTATAGAGTTAAAGGATGATCAGAGGATGATGCTCGAAGCACTTGCACACAAAGGATTTGGTAAGGATAATGCAAAATGGCAGGCAGGTATTGCCTGTGGTTACAAAAACTTACCTGTGATACATGTCAATGGTTGTGACAAGTGCGGACTATGTGTTAGTGAATGCCCAAAAGGAATAATTTACCTTGATGATGAAGGTGCAAAGGTAGCAGATGAAGACTTGCTGGATTGTATTTTGTGTAAATTATGTGAAGAAGCTTGTGAAATAGATGCGATATCTGTGAAAGAGGATGAATCATCATTTTTGTTCACAGTTGAATCAGACGGTTCCTATACTTCAGAGCAGTTAATTATAAATGCAGGGAATACTATCAAGGCAAAAGCTACTGAAATGAAGGAAATATTGAGTAATTTATAAACATTTAAATATAAATAGGAGAATATAACTCTCCTATTACATACATCCCATGTGCGGGGGTTGCCGAGCCCGGCCAAAGGCGCTAGGTTGAGGGCCTAGTTCCGTAGGGATACGCGAGTTCGAATCTCGTCCCCCGCACCAAAACCAAAACTGATTTTTTTTAAAAAATTAGCAATCAACATACATGAGTTTTTCAGCATTGGATTCTATTAAATCGCGGTACACAAGTTTTTGACACCAGGATTCGGGAATATTTTTTTCACCATAATAGGCTCCTGCAAGCTGACCATATATAGCACCGGTGGTATCAGCGTCATCACCCAGATTTACAGCCATCAGGCACCCTTCTTTGAATGAGGAACATTTATAAAAAGCCCATAGTGCAGATTCCAATGTTCTGGGTACATACAATGCAGCTTGGATTTCGGGTGGTTCTTTTTTCCTGAAAGATCCAGCTGCAACTTCACCGATTTCAGGACAGAGTGGATTATTTTCCCAGTATCCATTGACAGGTGTATAAAAATCAGTTAGAAATTCATTTTTTGAAACGTTATTTAAAGCTCCAATGATTAGAGCTGCCATATATCTACAGGCATCCACTGCAATTTTTGAATTATGAGTGGTTCTGGAACTGTCTCCTGACTTTTTAATAGCTATTTCAGGTTTTTTGGCAAAAGCCAGTGGTACAGGTGCAAGTCTCATCAGTGACCCGTTTGTAACAGCATTTTCATTTGTTTGTCTTATCGGTTTATGAGTAATTTCAAATTCTTTGAGACTATTTGTTGCAGTAGGACCAATACCAAAACTTTGGCTCTGGCTACTCAAATAACCGGTTTTATACCATTTTAGGTAGCGCTCTAGCTGGTCAATAGGGTCAAAAGATTTTTTCATAATAAGACTTTCTGCAAGGCATAAAGCCTGTGATGTATCATCTGTCCATTCCCCGGGTTTCAAACCAAACACTCCTCCACCAATCATGTCATTAATGGGTTCAAAGGTACCTGGTGGTTTTGATTCCAGAGGAGCACCAAGTGCATCCCCAACGGCAAGTCCCATAAGTGCACCTTTGTATCGTTCAACTAAATCCATGAGTTACTCACAAATATGTATATGGCACTTGCAATATTAAGGATATTGGGTACTAGTGAGTGGTAATTATCTATCAAAAACCCAATACTATTTTAAGCACAGATACCATATTTTATCTGATAATTAGTTACTCAGATAAAAAAAGAGCGATATGTTGTTACAATAAATTCTCAGGAAGAATAATCAATAATTTTCGATAACTGACCTGACAATATTTTTGTAGTCCTCTTTGAGCATATAGATATTATGGTCCCCGGTTACATCTATGCTGAGTATGCCAAGTCTTGTATTCATTAGTCCCACCATAGCTGATACTCCCCGATAACTTACGTCAAAATCATGGTAGCGGAGATACTCATAGACATCACCAGTAGTATATGAACTACCTTCTAAAAATAGTTTGAGTACTGCTTTGCGTATACCAGTAGTATCACGACTAAGATACTTGGTGAGTCTTGATCTTACTCGCTCTTCTATTGTTTCCAGTACTAACACCTCTGAACCAATTATAGATTTTTTTACCTTATAAAACTATGGTAGTTTAAGCTGATAACATTTAATTTTTCAGAACGCAACAGACTAACATCATCTTTATTTATAAATTTTGGTATTTAAATCGGAAGAGTTTCAACAACCAATCCATTTTTTAATGGATATCTTTCGATTATTGATGTAGAGCAACCAATATTTTTTAAATCATCTGCTATATCTTCAAGAATCCACCATGCAATATCGATTTTGATGTCTACTATTTGGAACATATTTTCGGGTACATATAGTTCTTTCAACATTTTTATAGTATTTTCAAAATCTCCTGGCTCAATTACACCGTATACAATAGTACCATCATCTGTGATATCATCAAATGGACGGGAAGTTTTCTCAGCAGTACGAATCAGCCGTTTTTTAAATTGTACCGCATCCTTATAGCTGGATGAACAAAAATGAATTTTTGTATCTTTATAATTGTCAGTCAGAATTTTGGCAATCTCTCTGGATTTTGATGCAGCATTGGATGTATCATCACGAAGGTTGTAATAATGCTTTTTTAACTCATTTGAATTTGAATCTGTAAATTCAAGTTCATTGAGATTCAGGAATCCTTCTGTTTTCTGGATGAATTCTGCTACGTATTCGGCATTATCTATTGCAGGAATCTCTATACCTGCTGTCAACCCGGTTTCGATTGCAGTCTTGATTGAATTTGAAAATGGCGAATTTTCTATATTTTTCCATATTTCCTGAGGTGGATGGAACCTTATTTCATCCAATCCGGCATTTTTGAGTTTAATTAGTGTATCTTTATCAGCATTGATGGATGTATACAGGTGAATATGGTGTTTTTTTCCAAATTCTGATTTTAAAAGGCTAATATAATGCAGTGTGCGCTCGAGTTTATAGAGAGGTTCTCCACCTGTGATGCCGGTACCTAGTGCATTCATTTGTTTAACTTCATTGATAACATCAGAGTCAGAATAAACCAAAGTCTCATTGGCATATACGGTATCTTCTTTACGCTCTTTAGAAAGTGGACAATAATAGCAATTTCTTCCGCATATACCGGTAACAAACATGACCATTTTCGCTCCCATCTGACAGAGTCTGCATCCCTCTGATAAATGGTTGTAGAATGAACCAGAATCATCTAATGTTATGTTTTTCATATCGCTACATTGTATTTACTATTTATATATAAATCTTGACCGGTCTGTTTTTAAGTTGTTTGTTCATAAATCTATGTATGCCCGGATATGATGGACTCATTGCGATTATTAATTGTAAAAAATGCGGCAAATGTTTTAATATATGTCCTAACAATGCGCTTTACGGAACAGGTGAGACTGTAAAAGTAGATTATGAAAAATGTGATTTGTGTATGAAGTGTATCAATCAATGCCAGTCAATTGTATATATGGAATAAAAAATGGAGTTACTGAAACTCCATTTTATTGCTCGCCGTTTATCCAATAATCAACTTTTTCAGGATTATTTTCAATCCATTTGGAAGCTGCCTCTTCGGCAGGAGTACCGTTTTGAATATCAGCCATTACAGATTCTACATCTTCCATGGACCACCCGAATCTGGTCAGAATTTCATAGGCTTCTGGTTTATCCTCACTCATACCCTGGCGAGCCAATGTTACAATCTGGTCTTCTCCATAAACGCCCTTTGGGTCATCCAGATATTTTAGGTCCCAGCGGCTTAATGCCCAGTGAGGATTCCATAGTGTTACAACAATTGGTTCATCCTTATAATATGCTGGCTTTAAGTGCAGAAGCCATGCCATCGCTGATGCTTGACATCAAATCATTTTCAAGATTGTATTCTTCAATTGCGGTTTCTGTCTGTGACATAATACCTGCAGCAGAGTCGATGCTAGTAATAGTTGCATCAAGTTTTCCTTTATTGTCATTAAGGTCTTCGATGGAATCTATCTCCATATATGTGGGTACAACAAGTCTGGTGGCACCCCCCTCAAGATTTGGTTTGACCTTGTCGATTTGATCTCCATATTCATTCCAGTAGTTTTCCTGGGTGTTTGGTAACCATCAGCAGGCTGAAAAATCAACATTTCCACTGGCTATAGCTTGATACATGGCACCAACAGCTACAGAGTCATTTCAACTTCATATCCGTTTTTCTCAAAGACCTGTTCTACAACATTTGTGGTTGCTATGGCGTCATCCCATTGGACATATGCAATTGATACACTATTGTCTTCGGTTTCAGTACCACAATTGTCGTTGGTATCGTCTTCTGTACCACTGCCCTGGTCTGTTGCACAACCTACACCATCAGTAGCTAGGATTAATACTAACCCAATAACTAGCAGCGATTTTATTTTATTATTATAGTCACTAACATAACATTCGTTGTATAAAATTATCCACAATAAATTTTTTATCCACCCTTTTGCAAAACTGATGTTTGCTGAGAATCGCATGAACGCTTCATAAATCAGCTGTCTCATATGTTCGGTATCGATGACGAAGAACCTGGATATTACACTCCTAATACTCTTCCATATTTTGTATTATTCTGAGGTGATGTTTCATCGAGGAACCCGATGATGGCATTCTCATCCAATTCGGGAATGTTTTTTAAAAATCTCGTCAGCATCTACAGGTTTGCGGTAATCATGCTGATAAGGTTTAGCTTATTTCATACCAAATTCTTTGAGTATCCTTCGTATCTGCATGAGGCTGTATTCTACACCAAACTCATTTAATATGAGTTTTCTGACCTAATTTGTAGTCCAAACGTTTCTGGATTTGAGTATCTGTTTCAGCTGGTCTTTCTACTGCTGTGTGAGTTTTGATGGTCTGCCACCGGTGTATCGCGGAATCAATCCATCATATCCAGACTCATTCCATCTCTTCTGCCATCGATGACCTACAGTACTCGATGTGCCTACCCGTTCGGAAGAAACTATGACACTGTCACTTTCATAGCGGTACTTGATAAAATATAATCTCGTCAGTACTCTTGCGTATTTCACATGTTTTATAAGGTCTAGAATTTCATTGTAAGTGATATGCTTTTTAATGGGATTCTGTTCAGATTTTGTCATAATAAGATATATTGATGTAAGAGTTCATATATTATGTGTTAGACTATAGTTTTCAACTATATTCCTCTTTATCATTTATATTTGCTTCTGAAGCAAATATATTTTATGAGATATAACGGATTGAACCGCAGGATATAGTTAATAAATATGAAATAATAAGAACAAGAAAAAAAAAAGTTAGAGGTTAATTATTCCTCTTCTCCAAGCCAGGCATTAACTTTGTCTGGATTATCTTCAACCCATTTTTCAGCAGCCTCTTCGCCGCTCATTCCCTCTTCAATGTACGCCATAACCTGCTCATTGTCGGCAAGATCCCAATTGAATCTTTCAAGGATGGCATATGCCTCAGGCTTGTCTTCCTGAAGACCCTGTCTTGCTATGGTAACGATGTCGTCTTCTCCATATACATCTTTTGGATCATCAAGGTATTTGAGGTCCCAGCGAGCAAATGCCCAGTGCGGGTCCCAAAGTGTTACAACTATTGGTTCATCATCTGATATGGCGCTTTTAAGTGAAGTAGTCATTCCAGTATCGCTGCTGGATTGCAATTCATATTCATCGAGTTCATATTCTTCAATTGCAGTTTCTGTCTGTGACATAATACCTGCACCAGAGTCGATACCAGTTATAGTACCGTCAAACATATCTTCATTACCTTTAAGGTCTTCTATGGAATCTATATCTACAGATTCCGGAACTACCAAACCAGTTTTCACTTCAGGTGTGTTTGTTCCCACTCTGTCAATCTGGTCACTATACTCTTCCCAGTAGTCTGCCTGTGTTTCAGGTAACCATGCACAGACCGAGAAATCAGCATCATCGTTTGCAATTCCCTGATACATTAGACCAGCTTCAACGTTATTGAGTTCAACCTCGTATCCAGCTTCTTCATAAACTTCCTTTACCACATTTGTGGAGGCTTCAGCACTTGCCCAGTCTACATATGCGATGTTGACACTCTTTTCTTCAGTCTGCTCACCTGTTCCATCTTCAGTCTGCTCACCTGTTCCAT
>NZ_JBKGYF010000056.1:0-11221 GCF_046546175.1 Methanohalobium sp.
AAATGAAACTCGCATTAAATCTACGATTTGATGCAATGCTAAAGACACAATGGTTTTCTACCTTCAATCTTTATAAAATATACGATAATTAATTATCATAACGAATTATCAGATTAAAAATATAATATCGTTAATTTAAAAAATTGTCAGAACCATTTAAAAATTGGTGATTAGCATAAATATCAAAACCCCGTATATATATCCAGTAATTATTCTCACTATTCTACTTGCCACATCAATCAGTGGTTGCCTTGATACACCAGAAGCCAAACCTGCCAAAGTTGATGCTTCAGTTCTTTCTGAATATGGATGGGAAAAAAATGGTAATGTCAGTTATGAAAGTTACGAAAAATCAATGACAGGTTTCAATGTATCCATAAATACAGCAATTACAACATATCAGGACAAAATGTTGTCAGACCAGATATCAAGACAGATACAGAATCTACAGACAATCAATAACATCACTTTAAATACAGATTCTGGTGCTGAATATATAGGTTCAAGATTGATAACCATAAATATAACATTACCTGCAGGAGTTGAAATACCTGATACGGTTATGTCTAAAATTGTAGATACCCAGATGGAAGAACTGACAAATCAGGCTAATATTGATAACTTCAACAAAAGAGAGAGTGAAAAAATTGACATAAGTAACGGTTCTACCGCCAATGTAGACTATTATGTTGGATCCGTACCAGCAAACGGATTTTCAATAGATGTCAGGGGTGTTATTGCTTCCTGGTCGAGTCCTGATTCGACAATTATTGCTATTGGTGTTGTTCCTGACGGCGATATTAAATTGAACATAAAGGGTGATGAAATAAAAGTTATAACAATCAATGGTGAAAAGGAAATGGATGACGTCACAGAATTGATTAAATCTATAGATTGAAATAACATAGGTAGCATTTTTATCACATAAATCATATAGAGAACTGTTTATGATAAAAATTGCAATCACTGGTAAAGGCGGAGTTGGGAAAACCACTATTGCAGGTACACTTGCAAGACTGCTCGCACAGGACGACTATCAGGTTCTTGCCATCGATGCAGATTCGGATATGAATCTTGCATCTGCTATTGGTATAGAAAAACCACCTGAACCACTTACAGAATACAAAGACCTGATAAGAGAACGAGCAGGTGAAACAGGTGGAGCATTCAAATTGAATCCTAAGGTAGATGATGTGGTTGACAAGTACGGAGTTGTTGGACCTGATGGAGTAAATCTGCTCGTCATGGGTACCATAGAGCAGGGTGGTAGTGGATGTATGTGTCCTGCTTCTGCATTTTTGCGTGCCTTTTTAAGACATGTCATTCTGAAAGAAAGAAGTGCTGTTATAATGGATATGGAAGCCGGTATTGAGCATCTGGGGAGAGGAACAACCAGAGGTATAGATATGATGGTCATTGTCGTCGAACCTGGCATGCGTTCCGTTGAAACAGCTTCACGTATAAAAGAACTGGCTGGAGAACTGGATATCAAACACGTTGCAGCAGTCATCAATAAAAGCACACTGGCAGATATCAAACCACACCTTAAAGAACTCGGGATACCGGTCCTCGGAGAAATTCCCTACGATGCAGAAATAGTGCGTGCTGATTTTGAAAACACTGCAATTCTAGATACGGGTACAAGTTCAGTGGATGCCATCATGGATATTAAAAATCGGATGATAGAAATGGTTCAAGGATTTGAAAACGAATAATATAAAATTAATTTCCATCATCTTTGAGTTTCATTTTTACTTTTAAAGAAGGTGTCCCTTTTATCCTCGAGTATTCATTTCCAAGACTTCTGCGGTAATCCGAGCGTATCTGCTGTTTAAATTGCTGATCCATCAGCTCATCAAGTTCTTCCTCTGTCAAATCTTCAAGGATTTTGTCTCTGTTTTTTCCATTTTTAACCATGGCCAGTCCTTTGTATATGTTTGAATCTGAAACTACTGAAATCTTCTTTACTCTTGAATTTGGGAGGCCTTTAGGCAGGATTCCATCGTATTTGATGTATCCTGATGAGTTTGTTCCCACTGGGAACGTCTTTCTTTTTAACAAACTTTCCTTTTTTAGATCTGGTGTTCTTCAGTCTACCTTTATTGATATCATCAAAGAATTTGTCATAGGCAAAACATAATCTCTGGAACATATCAAGTCTTACTGATGAGTGTATTGGATAGTCCAGATACTTCAGGTATCTTTCCAGAGATGAATTAGATACTGATGGGCCGAAACTATCGTATAAATCAATTCTGATGGATAGAAGATGGTTCCAGATAGACCTGCAACATTCCAGGGTTTCATCCAGTTTTTCTTCCTGTTAAGGAGTAGGATGAATTCTGAAGCTCAGATTCCTGCATTTCTGACCTTCTTTGCGAACCATCAACTCCACCCTTTTATATGATACTGTTTATACGCTTTATAACTTTATAAATTTTACTTAATGTTAGCGATTATCTTATAAAATCTATAGTTAATCAGACATCAGCGGGGTACGATTCATCCTCTTTAAACGGAGTTTAAAGATATCCTTTAATCTTTGATTTAAGGAGCACGACTGAAGTAGTTGGCTTTCTCTACCCCTGCACCCCATCTATCGTAAAACAAATCTTAGACAACATTGATAAAGGGGTTGTGGTCTATGAACTCAACATCTAATTTAAGCAACTCTTCAAGACGTTCACACAATTTTTCCATGGCAGGGTTTTCTGTGGCATAGTGTGTCGCATCAATCAGGGAAATACTCCCCCGGTTGCGTATTACATCATGTTTGAGCTCACTTGAAACAAATGCATCTACATCATTTTCATGGGCTATATCCAGAAACTGTGGTCTGAATCCACTGCCACCAAACACCATAACTTTTTCTATTGTTTTTTTATCCCCCACATACTGTACATGAGTATCAAGAGATTTGGAAACATGCCTTGCAAAAGTTTCAGTAGAACATGGTGATATTTTACCAATTCGTCCAATTTCCAGTCCTTCAATGTCTGTCAATCCCAAACAATTTGCGAGTATATCGTTTACACCACCCGGTACTTTATCATAATTGGTATGCATGCTGTAGAGTGATATATCGTTTTCAAGTACAATTTTTAATTTGTTTGAGAATGGTTTTGCTATCTTTGTTACCGGTTCAAAAATAAGAGTATGATGGGTTATGAGCAAATCCGCATCTATATCAGCCGCACGTTTTAATACATATTCGGTCGGGTCGAGTGCAACTGCGATTTTTTCAACATCATTACCGAGGTTGATAATATCCCCAATTCTGCCTGTATCAAACTCTTCCGCATATTCTGGAGGTGCAATCGTTTCAAGTACCGGTATAATATCTGTAAGTTTCATATCCTGTACTTATATATGTAACAATATCAAAGTATCGGACTAATATACATCACCAGCATATCTTTGTTCCGTCTCTTTTTACATTGATAACTGATAAATCATTCTCCAGTGTCAAATGACCGCAATTTCGGCAACTATGGACATTCTTCATCCCTAATATCTGATGTTCAAGCTGTTTTTTTTTCAAAAGTAACATAGAATTACACTTATATTTACCATGTTCCACTCCACTTATTATTACACAAACTATTTTGCTTTAATATTCAGGATTCAGATAATTGGGCTGGCACTTATCCCAATCCTGAAGTGACGATTTCTTATTCTTCAGATTATAAGAATTTGTTTCTGACATCAGTGTTTTATTATTTATACGGTAATCGGATTCACACCATTTGAGATATTGACATTTACCCAGTTGATTGTATATTATACACTCAGTACAGTACCTGTGTTTATTGTATCTGGAGTAACCCAGTTCCTCAATTTTACACATCTAAATCACCTTTCATGACAATTAGGGTTATAGTTAAAGTAATCTGTAGAGGTCAATCTCCCACAAATTCGGCAACAATAAAAAGCATTCATACCTATCACCTGCCTTTTAAGCTGTGTTTTACATACTACACACTGTTGTTTAACCTGATTATGCATCATATCCCCCATAAATCGAATTTATTTAGCCCTTAAACCTCCTACCATAAACTGATATAGTTCTTGATCTTCTGAATCCATAGTTTTAGTAAAACTATAGACGATTATATTTCTGGATTTTTTACCTGTGTTTTTACAGGTTGATTTATTGTGCTTGTTTCCCATAATTTGCTATCTCCTGATTTGCATGATTACCACTCCCCAACCCACATATTCCTCTGCTTCATCTTACAACTATAGATTTCCTGAACATTATATATAGTTTATGTATTTAGAATATATCTATCTATATAAAATATATAGACAATGATTGTAAAAAGCAATTTAGAAAAAGTTAATTTTAAAACCTATTTTTGTCATATTGGATATGGGGAGTTAAATAGATGCGAATACCAAAACACATAGGGGTCATACCTGATGGAAACAGAAGATGGGCCATAGAAAGGAATTTATCCAAAGAAGAAGGGTACAACTATGGTGTCGACCCTGGTATTGAATTAATACGAATTTGCAAAAAATTAGGCATAGAAGAATTAACTTTTTACGGGTTTACAATGGACAATACCAGACGAACCTCCGAACAAAGAAAAGCTTTTACCAGTGCCTGTATACAGGCAGGTTACGGTGCTATCAATGAAGGTTCAAATTTTCTGGTCGTGGGTGATACAAAATCACCCATGTTCCCTGATGAATTAATGCCGTACACCTCCCGAAAATCCTTTGGTAGTAGAAATATTACAGTTAATCTGCTCGTGAATTACGGATGGCAGTGGGATTTAAAAGGACTAAAAAATCCAGAAAATGAAAACAAAAAATCAAGTACCAAAAAGGATATTATCAGTTCACTCAAATCAAAAGACATATCCAGAATTGACCTGATTATACGGTGGGGTGGACGAAGACGTTTGAGCGGATTTTTGCCGGTTCAGTCTGTATATTCAGATTTTTATGTTGTAGACGATTACTGGCCTGATTTTAAATCCAAACATCTTTATGAAGCTCTAAAATGGTATGATAAGCAGGATATTACACTTGGTGGGTAATCCTGATCCCCGATATTAACCGTCAAACTTCTTTTAATATATTTAAAATTTATACATGGAATATATAAAAAATAAAATATAACATGAATGATAAAATAGATATAATATATTTAGTAGATTATAATATAAATTTAAAGGTCAGTCAATAATAAGATTGTTCACGGGATGTCAGCATGATAAAAAAAACGATATTTGTACTGTTAGTTTTTATTCTCGGGTTCTGCTCATCAACTGCTGCCTATACATTGGAAGATGTTGAATGGGTGAACGAAAAAACGAAAACACTTGAATGGGGAAGTTCTGCAGCCTACGATGATTATGTAATAACAGCAAGGGATTTTGATTACAAAGAAAGTGGCAAAAAATACGTATCAATCGAAATTAAAAAAAGTGGTGAAAGAAAAAAACTGGGTGCCCTCACAGTAGGTGATACACTTAGTTACCGCGATGAACAGAATGGAGACGATGTAAGAGTCATTATAAAAGAAATAAAAACCAATGTTGATGACTGGACTGGAAACATGGAAGACCCAACGGCAAAAATCCAGATACAAAGAAGGGGTCTGCCTGATTTAAAGATACATATCAATACAGAGAAAAACACATATGACCCAAAAAAGAACTCTAACCCTTCTGAAATAACCGCAAATCTAAAGGTTGAAAACAAAGGCAATGCAAAAATCGAAGATGTCAATTTAAATATTGATACTGATGGACTTGAACTTGTAGATGGAGAACTCGACCATCAGATTGAGTCTATTGACAAAGGTGAAACATCTGAACCTGTAACCATCAAAATGGAAGTTCCACATCTGTGGGATAAAAAATCGTTCGATATATCTGCAGATGCTAACGGAAATGATATTAACAGTGACGGATTCGACACCAGTAATTCAAAATCTATAACCATCAATAAAAAATGGGAACTAGTCATCACAAAAACAGTCACCGAAGAAATCTACGTAACAGACACAGCTTATGTACGTGTAAATGTTAGAAATGACGGACTCTGCAGTCTCGATTCAATAAAAGTCCATAACCCTGTTACTGATAAACTGGAAATTAAGGATAATATCACCCATAACAAAACAATATCGCTTGAACCAGGTGAAAGCACCGAAAAATTGTACAGCTATTCCTTGCGTCCTTTGGAACCGGGCGAATTTAATTTACCTGATGCAGATGCCGGTTTTACAGCCCCCGACTCCAAGAAATATACGGTTTCATCAGGTGAACCTGAAATAAAAGTAAACGGTCCCTACATCATCCTCAACAAAAGTGTTAATTCTACAAGTGTTGTTCCTGGAGGGTACGTAAAAGTCACTGTTGAAGCAAAAAATACTGGAAACAAAAATACCCATATAAATGTTTCTGATACGGATTTACCTCCAACTACTAAATTTGTTGATGGTAACAGGCAAATGGAAGGTGTGGTAAAATCCGGAAAGTCAAAAAGTTTTTCCTACACCATTAAACTGGATGAAGAAGGCGATGTAAAATTACCTGCTGCATCATTGACTTTTGTTGATATGGAAGGATACAGCGGAAAGAAAATATCCGACCAGCCAGAAATCTCAGTAACCACATCAGCAAATACGGAAAAACAGTCAGATGGCACCGGTGAGTCTGAAGGTAGTTCATCCAATGATACTTCCGAGTCTTCTAAATCAGATGCTGTTAATCAGAATGGAGATAGTTCAAAAACCGCGAAACAGCCAGGTTTCAAGGGATTGTTAGCGATTACAATGTTTATATGTATTTATTATCTTCAAAGAAAAAGAAACAGATAAAAACGATGGATGATAATTATGGATCTTCACAGGTTGTACCCGATTATATTATTACTGCTGACATCTGTTGCAATTACCGGAATGGCAGATGCAGATGACGAAAACACCACAAATGATAACAATATGAGCAAATGGCTTCATAAAGGTAATTATACTCTTTACTGGGGAGATGAAATAAATGTCAGCGGCTATGATATTAAAGCTGATGATTTTTCTAAAGCTTCCGAATTCAGCGATATCAAACATGTGGTAATATCAGTTGAAAACAGCACCACTTCCTGGAAGTCGATTCTTTCTGTAAACAACACTACAGTCCAACCTGATTCAAGCTACAACAACAATACTGACTCCAAAATATTTAATGGTTCTTTAAAAGTCACATCATTTGAGATTGTTAACAATGACAGCATTCCAACCCCTTATACAAAAATTGCTGTTTATGAAGCAAGGAATCCGGATGACTTGGAAACTGTTAGAACAGTAAACAATACCTGGATAAACACTACCCTCAATGTTACAAAATGGGGTGAACAAGAAGCATACATCAATGAACGTGCTCGTATAACAATCCAAATTGAAAATTTAAAAGATATTAATTTTGATAATATACAAATAAATGAAACTCTGCCCGAACATTTTGTAGTAGACCCGGATAAAAATATCAATTCCACCATGGAACTGGACGGAAAAAGTACCAAACAATTCAGCTACCATATCAAACCCCTTAAAGCCGGTGAATTCAAATTACCACCCACACGAATAGCTCTTACCCATCTGGGTATTACCTATCATAAAAACATAACCGAATACAAACCAATTCACAACAACACTACAGATCCATCACGGATAACTGTACACGGTCCAAAACTCAATATAACAAAAACGATAGATGCTCCAGAAAATTTACAGGTCGATGATGTGATAAATATCACAGTGGATGTTCAAAACACTGGAGATCGGTCAGCCAGAGTCGATATTAACGACAGCTTGCCAGCTAATGCAGAGCTAATTGACGGAATAACTGAAGATAATCTGATCATGCACCCTTCACAAAAACATAATTTAAAATACTCTATAAAAATGAAAAAAGAAGGAAACATTATGGTTCCTGCGGCAAGTGCAAAAATTGTAGATTCGAAAAGGTACAGTAATACCGAGTGGACTAAAAAGTTTATGTTAAATGTTGGAGATATCCCGGTAGAAAAATCAGATGAGTATAAAAATATTGGAAACAGTACTGAAAATAAAACTGATACATCCAACCGAAACATTACAAAGCAGGACCAGAATGAGGAAGGTATTTTTGAACAGATTAAATCTCTGCCGGATAATATAAACAATCAGATAGATTCAGTGATTGACAAAGTAAAAGGGATTATAGGTTCATTTATATAAATACAATACCTGACATTATAATCATTATGAAAAAAAGGAAAAAGGGCAACTTGGAAGGCATAAACCTGGAAATTGTTTTTGTAGGCAGGTCCAATGTAGGCAAATCTTCATTCATCCGAGAACTTACCGGTAAAAAAGTAAAAGTCGGTAAACGTCCTGGTGTTACGTTAAAACCTCATCATATTAATTATTCGGATTTACTGCTTACCGACATGCCTGGATTCGGGTTTATGAGTGGAGTTAAAGACCGGAAAAAAGACATAGTACATGACAAAATTGTTCGATACCTTGAAAATAACGCAAAAAGGGTGAAAGTTGCTGTTCTGGTAATTGATGGCCCCGCATTTATGGAAATAGCTGACAGATGGGATAGAAGGGATGAAATTCCCATTGATATAGAGATGTTTGAATTTCTAAATGAGCTGGGTATTGACACCGTTGTTGCAGTTAATAAAATAGACAAAATAAAATCCAGTGAGTATAACCAGACCATGGATAATATTGCTGAAAGGCTTGGAATGAATCCGCCCTGGAAACAATGGACAGATATTATTGCACCTGTAAACGCAAAAAAAGGTGATATACAATCAGCAAGAAAGCTTATACAAACATATTTACATAATGCAAAACGCGATGACTTGCTGAAATATATATAATCTATTAACTCAGCGTACATGAAAGTCTGCACCCAGTTCACTGGCAATACGTTCACATTTTTCTATATCAGTTTCTGTAAATCCTACAACTGTCATCCTGGTACGTATACCAGAACTGATAGCTCTCTTTGTGAATTCAAGCATTGATTGATAGGCATTCTTGTATTTTGGCTGACATAGTCTGTTGTATAAATCCACGGATTCAGCGTTCAAACTCACCGATACCGCATCAAGACCCGCTTTTTTTAATTCGGCAACTACATCCCTGTCAGGATACATCAGTTGAGCATGTCCATTGGTATCCAGCCTTACAGTAGCATCATTTCTTTTGAGCCATCGGATTAATACAATCATATCATCCAGTCGGGTAGTGGGTTCTCCAAATCCTGTAAACACAACCTCCTGATATTTTGAAAGATCATTCATTTCCAATTCCTGTATAATTTCCTCAACCGATGGTTCATAGAGAAGACGAAGGTTATATCCGTAAACCCCATCAGATAGGTCGCGTACACAAAATATGCATCTTGCAGTGCATCGGTTTGTGATGTTTAAATAAAGGTTACCGTGTGCTTCATAACAGATTGTTCCGGCTTTTCTGGAACTGTCAAAATAGTATGTCATGTTAACATTCCCAGTTTCCGTTTTCAACTATATTATAATTATTCTGAAAAGTTTTTGGTATCTTTACCAGGTAATACATAAGCGCATTTACACCGTTTTCAAGTTTGGTTATATCTCTGTTAAACCATTCCCCTTCAAACTTATCAACCGATTCAAGTGAATCAGAATCAATATCATAGAGTTCTCCATATATCTGAGATGCATTGCCCTCTACAACACCCGGAAAGATCCCGAAATCAAGCATTGTGAATTTGTTGGCAGTGTATGTACTGCATATAAAATCAGCACCCATTAAAAGGTCACAGTTTGGACAGCCGCGTTTCAATGTACCATAGACAAACAAATACATACTTATGCAAACCCTGGATTCATTTTTAGCAGTGTCTTTTTTACAACATCGGGTAGCTGACCGCACTGTATAGCTTTCATATGTTCAGGTGATGTTAACCTGATAGCTTTAGAAATCATGTAATCCGAGCGCATGAGCCTGTCCATAAGTTTTCTGACATAAACAGCAGTCCTTATTTCCATACCCATCTGAGACCTCCAGCGTTTTTCATATTCCACAAGATCACATTTACCGTCTATAGATTCGGAAGCTGTTTCTCCTGCAACCTTTCCAGCAACCATCGCGGTTGGGATTCCTCCTCCATTGGTTGCGATTATATGTCCGGCAGCATCGCCTACTATTAGTGTGTCATTGGTTGCTGTATATTTTGGTGCCCCTCCTACAGGTACTATACCAGAAACCACTGAAACCACTGATCCGTTTTTCAATTTTTCACTGGCTATTGGATGCTCATACATAAATTTATTGAGATAATCCCTTGCACACATCCCTTTTCCAAACAATGTTTCTCTAATTCCAACTCCTATATTTGCTGTATCATCGCCCTGGGAAATAATCCATGCATATCCACCGGGTACATAATCCTTGCCAAAATACATTTCAACCGCATCTCTGTCCACATCAACCCCACTGAGTTCGTATTCAAATGCAGTACCTATTGACATAGGATCATATTCACGGGTTAAACCCTTGGATTTTGCTACTATCGAATTCGGACCATCGGCACCTATAATCACATCCGATTGGACAGTAAAATTTCCAAAAACACCGTCCAGTTCCAGAATTGAGTTATTTATTTGCGTGACTGTTGTTCCTACCATAAGCTGTGCACCGGCTCTGGTGGCTTCCCTTGCCAGGTATTTATCAAAACGGCGTCTATCTATTGCATCAGCTGTTACGTCGAACTGTTTTGAACAGCCATCCGGTGCGATGAAGCGCTGACAACTGGTTGTAGTATGAATGCACTCAAAGGGATATTCTTCAAGTGTGTAAGGTAATTCAGCGTTTGGGACGAGTTCTCTTAATGTTTCATAATGGGGTAAAAACCCACCACACTGCAGTGGTGTACCTATATCTTTTTTTCTATCGATTAAGAGTGCAGTTTTACCGTTTCTGGCTGCATAATTTGCTGCTGTGGACCCTGCTGGACCGGCACCCACAACAACGATATCATACGATTTTTCGGGTATCATGAAACTCGTATATTTATTGTTTATCAATCTTATAAATGTCTACTTGTATTTGAACCATTATTATAAAAAACAAAGTTTCCGAAATTATATATTATGTAGATGATAAATCCATATTGGGGACTAATATTATCCAGAAACTAAGGTGGGGGTTATAGTATAGGACTAA
>NZ_JBKGYF010000057.1:0-11123 GCF_046546175.1 Methanohalobium sp.
ATTTTAAAATGAATAGCCATATTCGAGGGATTATAAAAAATTTTAGGATGCTCCGGATGGGATTTGAACCCATGTCTTCGGCTCGAAAGGCCGGAATGATTGGCCCGACTACACTACCGGAGCAATGAGGATTGTTTCGGTGCGGGGATACACAATACCCACACACCTATATATAACTTTCGATTTTAACGAGTTTGAACATTTAACATTGAGCTTCAGACTCAGATGTATCCTTTTCTTCATCCAGTTTCATAATCCACTCAGTTAAATGTTCACAGTATTCGGGTTCACATGGAAGTCTGCAGCCTGCACAGGGCGAAAACATACCTCCCGCCAAAAGCCGTTCATAGGATGGTGTCGGCTCTTCTGCACTCTTTAAAAGATATGTCTTTGAACCTTTTGAAACCGCTGACTCACGAGTGATTAACCCTTTTTTCAGTAATTTTGATACGATTCGTGAACATTTGCGGCTGTCGATTTCCATCTCTTTCCAGAGCTGATTCTGATAGACGCCTTCAGGATGATCTTGTATTATTTTTAATGCCAGTTCTTCGGGTTCCATGATATCCTGTAATCCCTACTTTTTTATTTTTCTTCAACAGGTGCCAGCAGAACGATGTTATTGCCTCTCAAGACCACTGACCCAAGTGATCTGAGACGTTCGCCATTTGCAATCTCAACCGAATCAGCTAGATGAAGGTTAAGATAATCATCCACACTTTCAAGTGTACCTTCAAGAAGGTGAAGGTTTCCTTTCATTTCCACCTGTACTTTGGACCCGATTAACTTATGTACTTTCTTATTTGGGAACAATTTATAACCTCACTAATTAATCAATTTAATAATAAGCATCCAGAATTTTCAGAGATAAGTATTAGTTCAACTTACATATAACCTTGTAATTCAGAGCTGTCGGATTTGTTATTCTCATTTGTATTTTGAGTATGTTGACTGCTAATTGGACCAAACAGATTTTCATATTCTTGAATATGCTGGTTCAGCCATCTTGAGAGTTCATAGGCTGCCATGGGAGAAAGTATTACTTCTGTCTCCAGTATCCTTTCTATCACACGTGCATCTGATTTCTGTCCAAACCCTTTTTGAGAATCGTTATAAAATCCTATTCGAAAATCGTATGGACTGTGTCCACCCACAGCTCCAATGGCATATGCCTGTTTAAAATCTTCCGCCTTTTTAAATTCAACGGTTAATTTTTTCTTATTATTGCCCTCTTCATTATTTTCAGTCATGATTATATATCCCGGAATTGGTTATACTGATTTGTCCACTATTGTGTCGACATTATTTTAATCACTTTCGCCTATCTAAAGTTTTAACTATTCGACTTTATTTGTCACCTTCAACCTTTTTTTTCAATACACCGGCATTTTTTGCTATTTCATTCTTTGAATACGCTTTTGCCATCTGTTCCACTGCATCAAGATTCCTGATAACATCATCCAGATAATCAAAAAGGTCACCGACATAGGCAGTTATACCATACCGGATTTCAAGCTGTCTCATTACCTCTTCAGGGTCATAACCATCGGCTCTAAAGCTTATCAGTTTGGATGAGAATTTATGCTCTGGACAACCGCAGTAAGGTGAATCCTTACAATTACAGGTTAGAAAATCTTCAGCAAATTCATATATCTGGTCCTGTAGAGATACATCAAGTTTTGACAGATTTTCCCCTTCAAACAATATATCAATCGAACCGCCCTGAAAGACTCGTGAGGGGAGATTGACATTTAATGCCCGAGATATACGGGAGGCATGTTTGAAATAGACAGAATCGAAAAATTCCAGATTGGTTACAATATTTATCGGTTCAGTTCCAGCCAAAACCGCATCACGTATGAGAAAAGCCTTGGTTACTGATAGAAAATGCCTGGCAGCAATTTTTCCAAATTTTGTAAGTGATATCCTGTCACCTTTCTGGTGTAAAAAGTTGTATTTTTTCAATTGATTAAAAAACCGGTCAAATCCATATCCACCAATATGGTGTTTGTGAATTGCCTTGAGGTCTTTCATTGATGTTGTTAATGCTGAAGATGCCAGTATTTCTTCCATATTTTCATCTTCACCATACTCTACCCCTGTATGCTCCATCTTGCCTTTTAATAATTGGATAGCAACTTCATCCTCGGTGAATTCCTGTTCACCTGTATAACATTTATCCGGTGTAGCCAGAAGAACAACTGTTCCACGGTCATGATAATCCGGTCTACCTGCACGTCCAAGCATCTGCAGAAATTCCTGCATTGTAATCCAGTCAATACCCATTGCAAGCGATTCAAAAATAACCTGTGATGCAGGAAAATCCACCCCTGCTGCCAATGCTGCAGTGGTTACAACTGCTGGAAGTTCTCCTTTCTGGAACTTATTTTCTATTTTCTTTCGTTCATATCCGGTAAGACCTGCATGATAGGCTGATGAACGCATGGGAAGCGCATCTGAAATTCTGTGACAGTTCTTTCTGGAATTTGTAAATATAATGGATTGTCCTTTGTGCCCTTTGGATGAATATTTGCTATATTCTTCATTTACCAGGTTTGTTATCAGTTTAACCTTTTTACTGTCGTCACAGAATATTAGATGTCTTTCTATTGGAACTGGTCGATATTCATACTCAACCAGACTAGCTTCAAGTTTTTGTGCAAACCATGCAGGGTTTGCTACTGTAGCGGACAGGTAGATAAACTGGGCTTCTGGAACGATATATTTCAACCGGGAAATCAAACCATCCAACCGATGACCGCGTTCAGCATCCTCCAGCATATGGACTTCATCTATTACAACTGTGGCAATATTTCCAAGTTTGTCGACATCACCGGTTCGCAACACATAATCTAGACCTTCATAGGTTCCCACTATTATATCCGAATCCAGTGTTGTACGCATGAATGCTGTTTTGGATGTTTTGATACGCGAACTTCCAATACGTATCGAAGTTGTTATATTAAGATGGGTATAATTTTTTGTGAACTGGTCATACTTCTGATTTGCCAGGGCAACAAGTGGAACCAAAAAAAGCATCTTCCCTCTATTATTCAAAACATTGCTCACACCTGCCAGTTCACCTATAAGTGTTTTGCCTGTAGCTGTAGCTGACATGACAAGCTGGTTTTTACCATCCAGCAGACCTTTTTTTACTGACAGGGATTGTACAGGAAGCAGAGATTCCGATTTTTTCAGAAGGTGTTTTCTAAATTTTTTAGCAATCGGTAATTCATTGATTTTTACAGAACTAACTCCGGGGTTGGATTCTATAGTATCGTAATGGGTTAACTCAGAGTCAATGGACTCAGGATTCAGCATTCCAAGGGTACGGTCAAAGTCCCTTGTTTTGAAAAGTAGTTCCTTAAGATGTTCTACTGCTTCCTCCCCATACCTGCATTGTGCATTGTTTAGGGCATTTTCGAGTTCTTCCTTTGCACAGTCTTCGCAGATTAACTCTTTATGGTACCTGATTGACTTTTTATTTACAAAGTTGAATTTATATTTTAGGAGACAGTGCCTGCATGCATTAACATAATCACCATTTAACTGGAATCCCTTAAGCATTTCTAAAAAATCGGATTCCTGATCACTATAACCCCCTTTAACTACCATGATTCGACCAGAAAGCCGAAGTAGGTCTATAAACTCATCAGGTAAGCGGTATTCTCCTTTACCATCTTTATAAACCTTGAATTTATGGGGTCTGGGTCCAGCAGAAGTTTTGCTGAGTATAAGCTCACCTAAAAAGAGGGGTACCTTTTTTTTATTTTTAATAGGCATTATTGTAAATTTTGTTTTTTGGGCACTTACAACTGTCCAGAGAGTCATTGTATAGATACCAGTCTTTGATAATATATAAATAACCATTGCGTAAAAACATGTAATTTTGACCAAACCAAAAAAATATAATAATAAAACTTTATTATGTATCTGTGAGGGATGTTTAATCACTAAGCTTAAAAATATGGAACAGGAACCTCCTGTAGATGAACAGATGGTTCACACAAGACCCATAATAAAACCTACTGGAATATTCGCCCTTGACAGAATACTGGGTGGGGGTTTACCTGCAGGATCAATGACATTTATTTCAGCAGACCCGAAATCAATGTCTGAAGTTTTTCTATACCAGTTCACCATTGCACGTAAAACCTATTATTTTACAACAAACCGTAAACCGGTGTACGTGCATCAGGACATAATAAACCAAGGTTTTGATTCATCTAATGTCCATTTTGTTGATGTTTACAGTGAGTATTATCTTACATCAAATGGTGAAATAAGCGATAACATCGGAAACCAATATGCAGATACGAAAATAATAGAATTCACTGAATACAACCTCAAGAATATAATAAATGATGCAAAAAACGATGATGTGAATATAATCATTGATAATTTCTCGTTTTTTATGAATCTCAATGTCAGTATCAGTCTGTTAAAGAGGATTGTACATCTCTTGTATGAATCAACTAAAGAAATTAACAGTCTCACATATCTTTACGGTTTAAAAGGAAGCCATTCAGAAGATATTGAAAATGACCTATTCAATGCATCTGATGTTATTTTCGATGTCCATCTTGAACAGAGAGTGGACAAAATAAATAACAAACTCTCAATTCCAAAAATCCGGGGTATGGCTCCAAACACAGAAATAATAAAATTCAACATTTCTGATGGCGGAATACAGATTGATACATCCAGAGATATTGCCTGATTATATCCGAGCATTATAGGTGGCATACATACACGAACAATTTCTTTCTTCTGTAAGGGTGTAAATAGTATCAGATATTACATCATAAAGCAAGTCCTGAGCATTATCAACAACATCTATTACCTCATCCACAGTAAGCCTTTTAGAACTCAGACCGCATGCATAATTCGTTACCAGCCCTATCGATGCATAACACATATCGAGTTCTTTTGCTAGTACAACCTCAGGCACACCTGTCATACCCACAAAATCAGCAAACCGGCTTAACATATCAATTTCTGACTTTGTTTCAAACCGGGGTCCTTCTGTACATGCATATACACCTTCAAAAAAGTCGATACTTCTATTGATAATCGAATTTGAAAGATATTTATTAATTTGTGGACAGTAAGGTTCCGACACATCTACATGAACGGTTTTGTTGTCAAAAAAAGTAGAAACACGGTTTTTAGTAAAATCCAAGAAATCAGTTAGCAATACAAGACTGCCTGGTGTATAAGATTTCATTGTGCCTACCGAGTTGACTGAAATAATTCTAGTAGCACCAAGTTCATATACAGCCCAGATATTGGCACGGTAATTAATCCTGTGGGGTGGAACATGTTTTTGCTCTCCTCCATGTCTGGGTATGACTGCGATATTCTGACCGGCAATATTTCCCATATGAACATTAACAATCCCGAATGGTGTATTTACGGAAAGGGGCTTAAAATTTTCAAATCTTGAAAAACCCAATCCACCGATAATAACAACACCGATTTTTTTATCTGGTAGACTTTGTCCCTGTCTGTGATAACTGCTCATTATACCTTCCATGCCTATTATCTATGGATATTTTCATTCCTACAAGAGCAATTATAAAAGCCCCAATAATGGAATACACAAAACACTGAAGACCAAAAGCAGGCATATCTGGAGCGTTCAAGAATGAATTGATTGAAAACAAATAGGTACTGGCACCCCAGAACAATAAACCCATGGATATTGCAAAAAATACTGTAGACATACCGGAATAAATCGATTCTCCCCTTGCTTTGATATCTATAAGTTTTCCTGAATATCCTGCCAGAAATGCTGCAGTATACCACCATATAGTTTCGTTGATAAAGACGGTTGCAAGTGTCAGTATCCCATAGTACCAGATTCCGCCCTGTTTATAATACGTCCAGATTTCCAGTGTTCCCTGAATGGTTGCTATAATAGCTACCATAAATGCCGCCAGATAGGTGACAAAGGTTATTCTTCCGCCATGAAAGGCATCTTTCACATTATTTAAAAAAATTGCGAACTTATCATCCAGATTGAAACCTCTATATAGCATATAAAGACCAACTGCCGCCAAGATACCAATAATTGCTCCTTCCGGGTAGTTTAGAAGCAAAAATACTGAATAAATAAGGGCAGCAAGTCCCAGAGGGACAAAAAAGGTCTGAGATATTTTGGGGTCGTTAAATGCATGTTTTAGTAAATAATAAGTGCTTTCAAGGTTTGCACTTTGCATAACAGTAATACGTCTTACGGAATCTATTTTGATTCTGGATTGTACTATGGGTAACAACGTTTCATCTTCTGCACCGTCCGAAATGAAAATCGCATGTTTTGCATCGTATTTTTCCAGTATATCATCGAGCTGCCTAGAAATATGCTGGTCAGCAACAACGTTTACGTTTTTATCACCTGCAAGTAATACGATTTCTGCATCAATTCCACGGTTTAAAAGGTCATCCAGTACCTGTATACCACCAAATATTGTATTGGTATCTGAATCCTCAGGGTCGGACGTTGCAAGCTTTACAGCAGCATTGATATTGTTTTCTCTGCCAATTACAGGAGTTTCAATATGGGCTTTTTCACCAAGATCGTTGTCTCTGTCAATGCATATTACTAATGTTTGCATGCAACCTCTACATATTGTTTATAATGAATGTATAAATAGATTCTGATAATGTATCATAATACCTGATTAATTAACCAATTTGCCCATTTAAGTTTCTTTCTCTTGATTTCAGATACATTATTATCATCAAAATCAAAACCTGCAAGTTCAATGTATGCAGCATTGAATTCTCTGGCAAGATAGACACTTCTGTCCCCGTCTGTAAATCCCCCGAAATTGTAAACATTGTACAGTGGATTTGATTGAGTGGTTCCTATCACACCGTTTAAACGCGGTACATATTTTTTCAGTTTATCGGTGTTGTCACCATGGGCATGAACAACCATAAACGAACCTTTCTGATTTGCACAGATTTCTTTTTCTACATTTCCATCAAGATCAGTAACAATAATATCAGGTACAATTCCTATGTTCATCAAAACTTCTGTAGCACCATCTGCAGCAATTACTATATAATTTTCCAGAACAAATGCACCCAAATCATCAGCAAGAGTGAGTGCATTGCCACAGACCAGCACGTCCTTTCCTTCAATAACCCTTCTTAAAACCGAAATATCATCTACATTTGGTAAACCTGAAAGAAGGTCAGAAAGTATGATAGCTGACCTTTCATCGTCCTTTCTGTTAAACTCAAAATCATCAAGGATTTCCTGATAGATTGGCCCCCATACAGCAAATTCCATGGTTATTCATTTCCTGGTTCAGATTCCAGTGGAGAAATTGCAATTTTCATTGGAATTCCTTCCACATTCCAATCTTTTACATGTGCACCATCTGTACTTATATCTGTGCCAATAACCAGTGTATCTGCACGGATTTCTCTTGCAATATAATCCTTCATTTCGTTGACAAGTTCTGCCGTCCTATTGTCATCGATTTTAATGAAAGATTTGATATTTTCATCTACAGAAAGGTCAAGTTGTTTTCTCATGTCCTGAACCCTTCGTATTACCTCTCTTGCAAATCCTTCTGATTCAATCTCACTGGTGAGTGTGGCATCAATATAAACTATCCCTCCTTCAAAATCCGCGCTTGCGACAGATTCCGGAAGAGTCCACTGGAAGTTTACCATATCCTGTGTTATTGCTGCTACCGATGAATCGGAAAGTGTTACACTGGCTTTTCCACAGCTGTCAATGGATTGTTTCAATTCAGAAGCGTCAGCTTCCTTTATGGCGTTTATCAAATCGCCTGCATCCTTTTTAAACACCGGACCTATTGCACTTGGTTCAGGAATTGCTTCAATACCAAGTTCACTCCATTCTTCTTCCGGATCAAGCAATTCAATACTTTTTGCATTGGTCTGGTCCATCAGAACTGTACGCAGATTATTCACAGCGTTCGCTGCCTCTTCATTTTCAGGTGCTATTATAATACGTGAGACCGGCCACCTTAGTTTACGCTTTATCTTTTGACGTGCATTGGCTGAAGATTCCACAATAGACCTTACAATCTGCATATGGGATTCGAGTTCTTTATCTATATTTTCGTCTTCTGATTCCGGCCAATCAGTCATATGCACTGTTATTGGTGCATAGTGATCCACATTTCGCACCAGATTCTGGTACATTTCTTCTGCCACATGCGGCATGAACGGTGCTATTATCTTTGAAACTGTTACAAATACATCATACAATACCCTGTATGCTGCAAGCTTGTCCGGGTTTTCGGATTCAACCCATGTCCTTGGACGTATCAGCTGAATGTACCATCTGGATAGATCTTCCAGAACAAATTCGGTAATGGTTCTCATGACTTTATGCAGTTGATATTCGCTCATTGCATTATCTGCATCCTTTACAACAGACTGCATGCGGGAGATTATCCATCTATCTTCCTTTCTCAAATGGTCTGATATCGATTCCATCGATACCTCCTGCGGGTCAAAATTGTCAAGAACCATGTAAGGTAGAGGGAATCTGTAAACATTCCAGAGGATATTCAGGTTGCTGTATACCTGATTCACACCATCCCAATGGAATTTCAAATCGTCCCATGGTGCACTTGAAGATAACACATAAGCACGAAGTGTATCTGCACCGTATTTATCCACCACTTCAAGAGGGTCTACAACATTGCCCTGACTCTTGGACATCTTTTTACCGTGATTGTCAAGGGTGAATCCATGCATCATGACGCTTTTATACGGTGCCTGTTCAAATGCAACCATACTTGCTCCAAGTTGAGAATAAAACCACCCCCGGGTCTGATCATGACCTTCTGTGATGAAATCGGCAGGCCACCATTCATTAAACTCTTCTTCTGTCTGCGGATAACCCAGAGTCGCCCATGATGCCACAGCTGAATCAAACCATACATCAAACACATCTTCTACACGATGCATGGAACCTCCACAATCACACTCGATGGTTAAATCATCAACATATGGTCTGTGGAGTTCAAGGTTTTCATCAGCATTTGATTTATCAATGAGTTCCTGTTTTGTACCGATAACATCTATCGACCCACAGCTGTCACATTTCCAGACCGGTATTGGTATTCCCCAGTAGCGTTGACGGGATATACACCAGTCCCTTGCACCTTCAACCCAATCTCTGAAACGGGCTGTACCCGCCCACTCAGGATACCAGTCTACCTTCTGGATTTCTGAAAGCATGTTTTTTTTAATGTCAGATATTTTCAGGAACCACTGCACAGTTGCAAGATAGATATTTGGGGTTTTGCATCTCCAGCAATGTCCATATCGATGAACTATGGATTCTTCAGCAAGCAAAACTCTGCGGTCTTCAAGGTCATTGATTATAGTTCGATTGGCATCTTTAATATGCTCACCGGCATATTTGCCTGCTTCATTCAGGTATCTGCCATCTGCACCCACTGGACAGAAAATTGGTATATTGTTTTCAACACCTACTTCAAAATCTTCCATACCATGACCAGGTGCAATATGCACACATCCGGTATTTTCAGCTGTAACATAATCTGCAGTGTATATATAGTGCTCAAATTCTGCCTGTTTTGATACTGCATCTGCAAGGGGATGCTCGTAACTTAGTCCTTCAAGGTCTTTACCAGTCATGGTTTCAATAGTTTCATAATCGGTGTAACGTCCCTTTTTAAGGACATCTTTGACCAGCTCAGATGCCAGTATCAGTGTTTCTTCATTTCCATCCGATGTGACAGCTTTAACCTTTGAATATTCAAAAGAAGGATGAACAGCTACTGCCATGTTTGAGGGGATTGTCCATGGTGTTGTGGTCCAGATTACAACATAGGTATTGTCTTCATCCTTTAACCTGAATTTGATGTAGATGGATGGATCGGTGATTTCAAAATAGTCAACTTCTGAATCCGCAATAGCCGTCTCACACCGAGGACACCAGTTTACAACACGTTGTCCTTCTTCAAGCAGGTGCTTGTCGTATGCCTGTTTAAGAGTCCACCAGGCTGCCTCTATATATTCATCACGCAAGGTCATGTATGGGTTATCCCAATCCAGCCATACACCAAGCGACTTGAACTGATCTGTCATGTTGTCTTTCTGCTCAAGAGCAAAATTCTTGCATTTATTTATAAATTCACTAACACCATAGGTTTCTATGTCCTTCTTGGATTTAAAACCAAGTAAACCTTCTACCTTGACTTCAATAGGCAGACCATGCATATCCCATCCTGCACGCTCATGGATGTCATAATTATTCATGGAGAAGTAGCGTAAAATAGAATCCTTTATGACCTTGTTCCATGCAGTACCAAGATGGATATGACCGGTTGTGTAAGGTGGTCCATCTACAAAAAAGAATTTTTTGGCGCCTTTCCTTGATTCTCTTAACCTATTATATGCATTATTTTCTTCCCAGAAACTGTGAATATTTTTCTCTATCTTATTTGCATTATATTGACTGGTGATTTCCTGCATCATTTTAAGTATTCTCCATGAATAAAAACTGCTTTTTTATATCCTATAACAATAATAAATTTAAATCCTTTGGCTCTGTTGATTGATTTGTCAGCTACTAACCGCTAAAGCGGTTAGCTTTTCCTTCCATCTCTTAACTTCGACTAACGGAAGCTAAGCGGAGGACATTAGGAAGGCTGACCACGTGCCTTTAGATTGTAATCTCGACTTCAGACTGGTATATCGCTCTCGTATCTCATCAGCTTTTGTGCCTTTGTAAACTTCATTATCAGAAGAGGTTGCTATATTGACTAAACCAAGATTTACACCCGGTATTCCTTCGTAGTATTTGACATCATTTTCACCTACTTCCATCACAAGCATCAGGTAAATGTTACTGTCTTCATAAATCAAGTCAGTTTGACCCCGGATTTTACTTATATCAAAAGGTCTAAAATCACCGTAAAATATACTGATTTCCTCACGGCCATCCAGAGCAAGTATGGACACAGTATCATTATCTTTGAACGATAGTATCCTCTGGTCGTAGACTATTGCTCCTTTTTTATCGAATTTGTGCATGGTTTTTCTGTCGTTGCTGTAGCTTTCAGCTACTTTAGCGATTGCCCTGACAGTCAACTGAGCAG
>NZ_JBKGYF010000058.1:0-11088 GCF_046546175.1 Methanohalobium sp.
GCTGGATGAAACCACCAAATATTTGAGGCAATGTTTGAAGTATTATCATTACAATTACCAGAAGCTTCTGTGCACCCTGAAAAAGCGCCTGATCTTCCGGATTGGATAAATCAAGCTTAACTACGTCAGCTCCAACAAGCAATTGCAGTACAATGGATGCTGTCACAATCGGTCCAATACCAAGCATCACTAATGAACCAGATGCACCGGCAAAGAATGCTCTGTATGATTCAAACAAATCTATCGAATCCGCCGACAAGCCAAACAAAGGCACGTTTGTTAACACAAAATAGAGAACCAAAATGCCCAGTGTCCACATTAGTTTTGTTTTAAAATGAACGTGCCCTTCTGGACTAGAAACGGCTGGTAACCTGCTAAAAATTGGTTCCAAGTTCTCCCTGAGACTCATTTAATTACACCCTTTTTAAAAACCTATTAACGAGTTATATTACTCAATTCATTACCACATATATGATTATTTTGATTCTATACAGGTACCATTGGAACTTTCAATTTTATCCTTTGCAGCGTTGGAAAATTTACGTGCAGTAACTACTAGGGTTTTTGTTACGTTTCCTGCCCCAAGAACTTTATTTATTTCCAGACTATCAAGGTTTATATGATAGGCTCCTTCCTTTTTTTCAGCAACTCCATCATCGACAAGTTGTTCTATGAGTTCGTCCAGTTCCCCGACATTTACTATTGATTCTTTGTATATATCCTTCTTTTTAGGAACTTCGAACCCATATTTACCAAATGTTTGTCCACGTTTCATTGACCTTGTGACATTATGTTTACGTGCACCAGCATTACCGCGTCCACCGCGATTTCCGGCACCGCGCCGATTTTTACTGGTGCCTCCTCCATAGGTACGTGAACCCCTGTATTTTTTTGTTTTTGTTTTGGACATAGTATCACTTACCTCATCTTATGCAATAGTGCATTGATATTTTCTCCATGATTACCCAGTTCGCCTCTTTGCTGTACAGTTTTCTTAATTCCACGGTGCCCTTTTCTTGGTGGATGCAACCTCAATACAGGTTTAAGTTTAGGCACATCTTTTAATGTAGCTTCATTATTGCATACTGCTTCTGCGAAAGAGGCGATTGAATCATATTCTGTGTTTTCTGCAACATATTCATCAGTAAGTTGAACTCCACCCTCAATTTTGCCACGTTTTTCCAGCAAATTTGTTAATGTATCAGAGTTAATAGTACCATATGCAACATAATCTTTTACCTTTTGTACCATTCCGAGATTGTATGGATTTTCGTCCAATACTATACAATGATTTACCTTATTTAAACGAAGCATTTGCAGGGTATCTTCAACGGTATATTTTACACTTACATTACCCCTCAATCTCACCACTGCGTACATCTAAAACCTCCGCTTCATCATAATTTAAAGGATACTTAATAGTATTCGTTTGAGTAAGAGCATTGAATGTTGCCTTTGCAAAATTCAAAGTTGTGCGGGTTTTACCTTCTGTTCTGGTCCATACATCTTTAATGCCCGCTTTTTCCAGAACTTTTATAGCTGTTTCTCCTGCAGCCAACCCAAGACCTCTTGGAGCTGGTTTCAGGACTACTTTTACACTCCCTGCTTTACCTTCTACCTCTGTAGGTACTGTATGAGCACGTCCGCAACCACATTCCCATGAACCGCAGCCACGGTTTATACGGGTAACATTAATTTTTGCAGTATCTATAGCTTTTCTGATGGCTGGACCTACCTGGCCATCTTTAGCCTGACCGAATCCAACGTAACCATTACCATTACCCACTATTACGGTGGCTCTGAATTTTACACGCCGACCCGAATCAGTCATCCTCTGTACCATATTGATATCAAGAACTTCATCTTCAAGATCAGGGAGAAGGGTATCTACCACATTTACTTCTCTTATAGGCAACCCTGAGTCAATTGCTTCATCCATGGTTGAAATCTGCCCATCCTGAACCAATTTTCCAAGTTTAGTCTGTGGAACCCATTCATCATTTTCATTATCCATTTAATCACCTTAACTGAATTCGGAATAAATTTTTTCTTTTGTTGCATCAAACTGTTCAGGCAGATTGGAAGATTCCACATATTCTGCCACATGTTCTCCTCTTATGCGCTCATCTGACGGGAATATCGATGGGTTATGCGGAATATCCATACCTGCATCTACCATTCCTTTTAAACTTGCATATATACGGGATCCTGTGGATGAAGAATGAAGTCCAATGTCCAGTACACCTGTTTCATATCCTTCATCAAGAGCTTTCAAACCGAACAGTAAACCTGTGAGATAAGCTGCTGTAGTATTTCCAGTAGATTCCTCATAACCATATTTTTCAAGCTTATTAGATGAAGCTGATAATATTACATTATCTCCATCTTGTCCAGGTGTTATAAGCTGAATCTGTATATTGTTAGAACTTTTTCGGACAACTACACGGTCCTCGTCTGATAAAAGTAACCTGAGTCGTTGATGATAATCTGTGCGCCCTTCCCTTCTTCTTCTGAATGGGACTTTATATCGGGGTCCTGTTGCCATGATATACCTCCTTCATAAATTATTTAAAGATGAACAAATCAATTAACGAGTTCTTTCGGCCCCAAGGTGTGATTCCAAATGTGTAGTGCTACGGAACTGACCTCCTTTTGCCTGACGATACAATTTACAGTATGTAGTTCTATCAAGAGTTCCGTCATCCCGTAATTCTTTGAGTCGTTTACGAAGCGCTCTGATTTTTTTCATCCATTGTTCCTTTTCAGGATTTCTTGCTCCTTTCTTTCCTTTCCTTGATCCATATCCTTTACGATGTCCGTATTTACGTTTTACATCTCGTTCTCTTGCACGACCTCTGCTTACTCCTTTAACTGGTTGTGCTTTAATATTGCCGTTTTCTACTAATTCACGAACATCTTCTCTTGTGATAGCAGATGCTACATCATCGGAAGCTTCAGGGTTTACCCATACTCTATTAACTCCACAATCCAGTATTTTAGCAGCAAGTTTTTTCTGATTAGATAAATCCGCCATTAGTCTTCACCTCTGGTTGGGTTGAGAACTTTGATACCAAGTTCTGATGCCTTTTCTTCAATCATGGATCTCTTTTTGGCACCGACTGTTCTTCCTATTCTTATAGCTTCAGTAGATGCATCAATAACATTTTCTACATCTTTAGGATTCTTTACAAGAACTTCGGTGTACCCAGACGGGTGGAGACCTTTTACAACTTCTGGACTGCCATATCCTACTTTAACAAGTGATCCTTTTGCCTTGATATTTTTGCGAAGTTTACTGTTTTTCCCCTTTGGTTTTCTCCAACTGGGTGGAACACGTAAAACTCGGTGGGAATCTGCCCGTCTAAAATCAGGTTTTTTACTTTTTTGAACCTTCCTTACATTAAACAACCGTTTGGACTCTTCATCCATTTTAAGTTCAGCAACATTTGGTTCATTCTCTTTTGCCATTTAAGATCACCTACTTTATACCTTCTCTACAATGTAGATTCCATCCTGGAATATACGCGGGTCAAACCTGTTAATCTTGGTTGTCTGTTCAATATTAGCTGCGGTTTGACCTACATCTTCCTTATTGATTCCAGTGATAACAATCTCATCACCGTCTACCTTTACAGTAGTATCTCCAACAATATTTGCTACACGTGGCTTTTTCTCACCCAAAAAATTGGATATCAAAAACTTGTTTCCATCAACTTTTAGCTGCATTGGAAAATGAGAATACACCACTTTCATCCGGTATTCAAAACCATCCGTAACACCTGTTATCATATTACGTACATGAGCAGCAAAAGTACCAATAATTGCCTTCTTATCTCTCCTTGTGGATAAGGCATCAATGGTTATTTCTGAATCAGTGGGTTTTATTACCACTCCTGGATACCACATAAATTTTTTATTCATACCCTTTGGGCCTGTTACTGTGAGATATTTTCCATCTAATGAAACTGTGATGTCTTCAGGAATTGGTATTGTTGTCCTGAGTTCTTTTACCATTTTCATCACTCCATGTCAGAAATCAATATACATAAGCAAGGAGCTGACCACCGACATTTTCATCACGTGCTTCATACTGGGATTTTACTCCTCTTGATGTTGTCAGAATCAGTGTGCCAAAATTCTTACCTGGTAAAAATTGTTTTTCCCAGTCTTCAAAATTAGCAACTCTTACTGAATAATGTGGTTTAATTGCTCCACACCTATTAATTCTTCCTGCTAATTTTACATTGTATATTCCTGCTTTGCCATCATCTATCATTTCAAACTCATCTACATATCCGTAATCTTTCATTACCTTCAATACATTACCAATTAATTTTGATGCAGGTTCTATTGTACAGGATTCTTTACCTATACTTTCTGCATTTTTTATCGTTGATAATGCATTAGCAAGTGGATCCAATAATCCCATTTTTATCCTCCTCAGGTATATTTTTCAAATCCCATGTCATGTGCCATTTCTCTGAAACACTGCCGGCACATGTGTATTCCATATTTACGCACCAGAGCCTGTTTTCTACCACATCTTTTACACTGGCTGGCTCCTCTTCCAAAATTATTCATGGTCTTAACCGTTATACCACCTCCACCGAGTATTCATCTTTAAAGAATTCTATAGCATCGTCCTTTGTAATTTTATGTGAACCTGGTATATTCCTGTTTTCAATTCTTTTATCCTTTATTCTATACCCAGGGCGTGTTACAACAACCATGACATCCATTCCAAAGATTCCAATATTTGGGTCATACCTCATACCAGGGAAATCAGTATGTTCATCGATTCCAAATGCAACGTTGCCTGCCACATCAAATTGCGACTCATTTAGTTTGTTTCCTATTATACCAAGTGATGTATTCAAAAATTCCTTCGCACGTTTTCCGCGCAGGGTTACTTTGCATCCGATTGGTTCACGTTTTCTTATACCGAAAGCCGGTTGAGTCTTTTTTGCATATGTCCTTACACCGGCCTGTCCTGTAATTGTTTCCAATATTTGTTCAGCATTTACCAGTGTTTGACCACTTTCTCCAACACCCATGTGAACAACTACTTTATCAACTTTAGGAGTCCTCATCGGGTTGTCAGAATTACTCATTTGTTTCACCACCTAATTCGCCCAGTTTTATCTCAGGCTTGTCTTCACCAATAACCACTACATAATCTTCGATGGTTTCAAAATCATACTTTAGTCCTGAAATTTTCACGGTGTTGTTTTCAGAACTCCTTGTTTTGTTGATAGTCTTGATGGTACCTACCTCACCGGTGTGTTTACCACCTACTATTATTGCAAGGTTTCCTTCCTTGTATTCCAGATGTTTTACGATGTTTTTATCAGGCACTGTTATAATAATTGAATCTTTGGTATTATAATCATTTGTACCTATTAAATTGGTTCCATCACTAAGATTAAGCTGTATTGCTCCGTTTTTCACCATTGATTTATCGTTAATCTTACAGAGTTTGTTTTCTTCGCCATCTTCCAGTTTTTGAAGAACTAATTTACTTTTTTGATTGATTAATAATCGATATGATTCATTCATTTCAGGAAGTGTAATAACATCGAAAAGTCCTACCGGGAAGTTTAGATCTTTTCTTGCTTTCCCATCAACCAGAACTTTACCCTGTGATAATACTCTTTTCGCTTCCGAGCGGTTATCCACAAAACCCAACATATCCCTGAGTACAACAGAAATTGGAATACTCTGCTTTTTATGATGGGGTCCAGGGCTTGTAGTTGTTATCCATTTATTAGATTTCTTTGCTACCCTCCAACTATTGGGGATAGAAATCCTTTTTTGATGTTTTCCCACATAACCACCTTAGTTTAACCTTTTTTACTGATAACTGATTTTCTATGTTCATCTTCCAGATTGAGAGATGTAATTATTACGTTTGAAGGGTCCACCGGTCTTGCTACCTCTGTACCATCCGCCTTTGGGACAGTGACTCCTTCAATAAAAATCGCTCCATCATTTAGAGATACAATTTCCACTTTACCTGTAGTGGATGCGTAGTCACCTCTAAGAACTTTTACCGTATCACCAACGATTACATTTACACTTCTGGTTCCGTATTTATTACGAAGTTCATTTGAAAGTGGTGCCGCCATAAGTTTTTGTTTCTTATGTAATGGAGCAGTGTAACGAGCTTTCTTTTGTTTCCTTGGCTGTTTTGATGGCATTGATTACACCTCAAATTATTATAGACGCTGTTGTTCCTACCTTTGGGAACCTTTCCGCTGCCTCTCTTGCAACCGGACCTTTGATGTCGGTCCCTTTTGGGAATCCGGTCGGGTCTGTGATTATTACTGCATTGTCCTCAAACGAAAGATGAATCCCATCCGGTCGACGATATTCCTTCTTTTGCCGAACAACTACAGCATACAATATCTGTTTTTTCATTTCAGGGGTTCCCTTTTTTACAGACACAACACACATATCACCAATTCCTGCTTTAGGGTGTCTGCTCTTTACACCCCTGTAATTTTTCACAGAAATGATTTCCACTACTTTCGCGCCTGTGTTATCCACACAATCTACATTTGCACCAGTATTCAAAGATCTTGGAATTTTTGATCTTCTGGCTCTCATTTTTGTTCACCCGCTTCAATTACTACAAACGATTTGGTTTTGCTCAGCGGACGGCATTCTGCGATTTTTACAACATCACCCTCTTTTGCATTAATGCAGGGTGGATTATGTGCAGAAATCTTTGACTGTCGCTTTTCATATCTCTGATATTTCTTGATCAGGCGTTCATATTTTCGCTGTATGGTAACTGTTTTATCCCTGTCGTCACTTAACACGGTTCCTACAAGGACCTGTCCTCGTACGGATAAATTACCATGAAAAGGACAGTTTATGTCATCACATTCTTCAGATGGCGATTGTACATCCAATCCAATATCCTTGGTCATGAATATTACCTCAATACATTTTTTTAATGTTCTTGGTTCTGTTTTCAGGCTGTGAGAGCAATAAATTTCCATTTACTTTCACATGTTTAATTAAACGTTTGCCTCCAGAATCTACTGAGACTTTGAAGACAAAATTTGCATTTACCTTTGGAACCATTTTTTTGTTATCATTCTCTATCACTATTATCAACGTGTTCCGTGTTTCATCCTCAACTCTGCCGCATATATTATCCAGCAAAGGATTTGTGGATTCTACCACCTTAACGGGAAGTCCTATTAATTCATGATATATCAAATTTGAAGGAGTTCTCTCCAATTTATATCTCCCTGAGTTCACGTTGAATTGTTTTTATCCTTGCAATAGTTCGTTTAAGTTCACCGATTCTTCCAGGGTTTTCAGGTGAACCTCCTGCTGATGTTAGAGCTTTTTCATTTGAAAGTTCATTCTGAAATTTTTCTATTTCATCTTTTCTTTCTTGGGGGCTCATATTCCTGATTTCATTATTCCTCAGGATCGCCATTTATTTTTCCTCCCTGTGAATTCTTGCCATCGGATGCCAGTAATTATGCCCATCATGTTTGTGTTGCCAGACACCATTTACTTCCCGGCGTTCTTCCCACTCATACTGAGAACCCTTTGTTTCTGATACTTCAGATACTTCTGATTCTGTTCCAAATTCAGGAACTTCTTCAGTTTCAGATTCAGGTTCTGGTTCTATACCTGCCTCTTCTGATGGCTCTTCAATTTCTTCTGACCCGGATTCTGCCTCAGCAACTTCACCTGCAGATTCTTCTCCTACAAGTTCCTGAATACCAGTTTCCCTAGTTTCCTCTTCCACTTCTTCAAACTCTTCTTCTAATTCTTCCGGCTCGACTTCCGCCAATCTGAAAGTATCAGGTAAAACCGCATCTGGATGTATAATTCTCACCTTACAACCGATAGTACCCAGCTTTTTAACAGCTGTAGCAAATCCTTCATCAACAATGTCATCTACTGGCTTACCTGCATGTTTGATATAGCCTCTGACCAATTTTTCGACTCGTGATCTTGGACCTGTCAGTTTTCCAGACATTATAATCTCGCATCCAAGAGCACCAGCACCCATGATTGCTCTTACTGCATTATGTCCAGCCTTTCTAAAGTACCACCCGCGCTCAATTGATGACGCAAGACGGGTTGCCATCATCTGTGCATTTAATTCCGGTTTTTTCACTTCCTGTGCATCAATTTGTGGGTTATCTATATTGTACAGTTTATCCACATCACGGGTCAATTTCCGGATTACTTTTCCACCTTTTCCGATTACCATACCTGGTTTTTCAGCATATATTGTAATCTGAGTGCCCATAGGTGTACGGTTAATTTCCATTCCACCATAACCCGCTCTGTTGAGCTGTTTTGCGAAATATTCATCAAGTGATGCCTTTACATACCCATCACTGACAAATTTAGTCTCAATTGCCATTATTTAATCACACCTCACTCAAAATCATTTCAATGTTCACTGTTTCGGTATTTTCAGGTGTTGCACGTCCTCGTGCTCTTGGACGCATTCCCTGAATTACCCTGCCCCTTTTAGCGGAAATGTGTGCAATTCGCATGTTTTCCGGTTCTAGACCTTTATACTCAGCATTGTTCTCCGCATTTTGGATTATCTTGAGAATTTCCCGTGCTACCTTTACAGGATAACGTCCTTCTGCCATCGGACCTTTCCTATGACCACAGCTGTCATTGTGCCTTTTCATAGGCACTGCCTGTTTGAACTGTATTACATTCTCAAGGTACTGTTTTGCAGTTTCAGTTTTCATTCCTTTTATAGTTCTGGTAATTTCTCGTGAACTCTTAGGTGATATATGAAGTTCTGAACCCATTGCTTTTGCACTTGTTTCAGAGTCAAATTCTTTGGAATAATTTATACGTGCCATTTATATCACCTTACTTGAGAGGTACGAATTTACTCGAACGGGTTGCACCTACACCTGCACTACCGTGTTTAACAACGCCTCTGGACATTGCAAATTCACCTATTCTGTGACCCAACATTTCAGGTACAATCTGGATTTTCACAAACCTGGTACCATTATACACTTCTATGTTCTTATTGACCATTTCAGGGAGGATTACCATACTCCTGTCATGTGTTCGAACGTTATCATCACCGTTTCTGTACTGCTGAAGTATTTTCTTCTGGTTTTCAGTGAAACCCCGTCTGATACTGCGACGTTGACTTGCAGGTAACAACTCAGCAAATTCCTCTATAGTCAATTCTTTTAATTCTTCCAGAGTCTTTCCACGAAACTTAAATTCACCCTTTCGTTTCGGAACTCTTGTTGATGATTTTTTAGCCATATATACGCCTCCTTAAAAATAGATCAACGTTTACCAGTCCTGCGTGATGCAATATGACCCACTTTTCGCCCAGGTGGCCTGTTTCTGCTAACTGTAGTCGGTTTTCCAGGATGTTTCCTGTTACCTCCTCCAAACGGATGGTCTATTGCGTTCATAGCAACTCCAGAAACACGCGGGTATTTTTGGGCTCTGGTTTTTAGTTTATTGTACTTTTTACCAGCTTTAAGGAATGGTTTATCAACCCTTCCTCCACCTGCAACAATCCCGATTGTTGCTCTGCATTTTGGATTAAACCATTTCAGTTCTCCGGATGGCATTTCAACTATTGCCTTTCCTCTCTCATGAGAAACAAGTGTTGCATAAGTTCCAGAGGAACGTCCAAAACAACCGCCATCATTTGGTTTAGATTCTATATTGCAAATCGGTACACCTTCCGGAATATCGGATAATGGCAGCACATTTCCAGGTTTTATTTCCGCAGAGATACCGCATGCTATGTTTTCACCTACAGAGATACCTTCCGGCGCCAGAACCAAACGTTCTTCGCCATTTTCAAATTCTACCCTTGCAATTGGTGCAGAACGAGCTGGGTCATGAGTTATATCTGTAACTGTTCCATACAAAGTTTCATTTTCATCGATATTTGGATGTTTTAATGATGCTTTATATCTATGAGATGGTGCTCGATAATTTGGACCACCACGTCCTCTGTTTTGAGATATTATCCTTTTTGCCATAATATCGCCTCAGACCAATCCAATTCTGGTTGAGATATCGTGAGCAGCGTCTTCTCCTTCAAACTTCACTACCGCTTTTTTGGTTCCTTTCATTGTAGTCATTGTATGAACTTTGTCCACTGTAAATCCATACATTTCTTCCAGTTCTTTCTTAATCTGATGCTTATTTGCTCTGGGATCAACAAGGAATTGCAATTTATTGTCTTCCATAAGCATCATTGCTTTTTCAGTAACAAATGGATTTTCTATAACACTCATCTATACATACCCTCCAGACTGGATATTGCTGATTCTGTCCAGACTGTCAAGCGTCCCGCGTGTGTTCCTGGTGCCAATAATTCTGCATTCAATGAACCTACTGTTACCACATCAACACCTGGTAAGTTCCTTGCAGCTTTCACAACTGGACTGGTATCACTTACTACGACAAGGATACTTTTCTTCTGTCTATATTTTCTACCTCTGGATTTTCCTTTACCAGCTCTTACATGTTTGCCTTCTTTTGCACGGATAACGTCTTCATAAAGACCTGCTGTTTCCAGGAAATTGACAACATCCTTTGTTTTACTCAGATCTTCCAGTTTATCGTCCGCGACAACTGGAAGCTCAACATCAAAAACATGTCCCCGTTTTTTCGCCAGTTCCGGGTTGCTTGTAGCTGCGATGGCTGAACGAATTGCAAGTTTCCTCTCTTTTTTATTAATCTTTTCAGCTCTGTCAGCTTCTGGTTTTGGAGGATGTGCACGTCTCCCGCCTACAGATTGTGGTACTCGTGCCGCCCTGCTACTGTTTGTGAGACGGGGTACCATAGCGACTCCTCTTCCCGAACCCCATGAAACTGCAGATGTGTTTAAACCTGCCCGTGCATGTGGACCATAGGGCTGGAGTCTGTTAGCCTGTGACGATAATACTGCCTTTTTAATAAGGTCTGGTCTATAGGATTCATTAAAGACTTGTGGAAGATCTATTTCATCTTTAACGTTGCCTGATAAATCAATAATATTTACTTTACTCAATTATTTCACCCCTGATTGGATTGAGTATTCACATGAACGATTTGCGGTTCTTT
>NZ_JBKGYF010000059.1:0-11064 GCF_046546175.1 Methanohalobium sp.
ATCTGAGCTAATAATGTATCTATATGTTTTTCTATATGTTAGTTTTATCTGCCAAATTTGGCTGGTTATTATCGATACAAATAGGATTTCTACAGAGCCATTTTTCTTTCCCTTTTTATAATAGTTATACCAAATCCTTTTTTAATCCATAATGATTATTGTTTATATATGAGTCCAAGATGCATTTTTTGCGGAGTGAACTGTTGTGATCCGGAAGTTATAGATGAAAAAATCCAGGATGATAAGACAATTTGTGAAGGTAAACTCATTGGCAATAAATACATCTGTGTAAATTGTTTGTATCAGCTTCGAATAGCACTGGGTATTGAGAATATAGAGTGTGAAATGTACGATGAGGACCTTCTTGAAGGTGGAGAGCTTAAAAAAGACAGATGGGAACTGTGGTAACTGCATTTCAGGCGAAATTTATATATAACCAACTACACACTTTTTAATGATGAGTCTCATTTTATGTCCCAAATGTGGAAATGAAACTGATGTATTATATGAAAATGTCTGTAAAAGCTGTTTTTTTGACCAATTTCAACTTGCTAAACTCCCTCATGTAATTCATGTAAAATTTTGTTCTAAATGCGGCTCAGTCTATTATCAGGGTGTATGGAGTGACGTGGACAACCTTGAGGAGACAATAATCAGACTGGTGGAAGATGAATTGATGATACATGAGTATGCCAGCAATCTGGACATCTATTTTGAACCTCAACAGCTTACACCCTATATGTTCCTCGTACGTGTTGGTATTGATGCACGGGTAAATGACTTACCAGTCAACCAGGAACTTGAAACAGAAGTTCGTATCGGTCGTGAATCATGTGACAGGTGCAGCCGGATTTCCGGTGGTTACTTCGAAGGCATAGTGCAGATTCGGAGTACTAACAGAGTTCCTGATAAAAGTGAGATCGAAGAATGCATGAGGATTACAAATGATGTTGTAAACCGTATGTATGAAAAAGGTGAAAGATTTGCATTTATAAGTAAATCAGTAGAATCAAAACACGGGATCGACCTTTACATAGGTTCATCAAATACTGCCCGCCAGATATGCAAACAGATAGAATCAGAGCTTGGTGGTAAATTTACCGAATCTCCGACATTGTTCGGACAAAAGGACGGAAAGGATATATACAGAGTTACTTATTCCATGAGGTTGCCAGAATTTAAACCTGGGGATATTATTGAATACAAAGGTCGGATAATCGAAATTAAAAATATAGGAAAGCGGATAACTGGTATTGACCTTTCTGATGGCACTCGTTTTGCAGAAAACCATGGTAAAATGAATGGCGCGGTACTGGTAACTAACAGAGATAATACACTTACAGCGGTTCTTGTTTCTGAAGATGAAAAAGATGTTATGGTTCTTGATCCTGAAACCTATAAGACAATAACCATCCAAAAACCGGTGGTTTTTACAGGTGACGATAAAAACGAAATATCTGTGATTAAAACAGAACATGGATTGTTTGTTATACCTGATTAATATTTTATTAGTAAAATTTAAAGGAGAAGCAAATATTAATCAAGTGCAAAACGTTCTGATAATTGGATGCGATACCAGGAATATCGCATGCTCTGCAAGTAAATCAGAATATAATGTATATTCAATCGATGCATTCTGTGACTTTGACCTTACAGAATGTGCAGTTGCAACAAAAAAAATACCATCTAATTATGCAGACGATGTAAAAACAATCCCTTTACAAAGGATAGAGGAATGGATTGCTGAATTTGATGTTGATTTTGATGCTATTGTACTTGGTTCAGGTTTTGAATTGATAAACCAGAAAAGGTTACCTTATCGCTTGTTAAACAACAGCCAGCAGATTATGAATGCTGTCACAGATAAGTACAGATTCGCCAGTAGACTTGAATCCCTGGATATTCCACACCCTGTTACGTATTCAGGAAAAGAGCACGATAATATTGATACTAGGAATTTCCCTGTAATGGTCAAACCGAACCGTGCTGGTGGAGGCTTACTTAACAGGAAAGTAGGATCCCCTGATGAACTGGAATCTGTTATAGAAGGATTACTGAAATCATACCCATCATGGACAGCAGATGATTTAATAATCCAGGAATTTGAAATCGGAATTCCTGCAAGTGTATCAATTATTTCCACTGAAACTGAGGCATGTGCAATAGCTTTAAATGAACAATTAATTGGTGAGTCACAGCTTACTGATATGGGGTTTGCCTATTGTGGTAATATAACACCGTTTGAAACTTCCTACCATGAAATGATATGCGAAACAGCAAAACAGTTGGTGCTTGAATTTGGTCTCATAGGCTCAAATGGAGTTGATTTTATCATAACTGAAAACGGTCCAGTTATCCTGGAGATAAACCCAAGATTTCAAGGGAGTCTGGATACCGTTGAACTTGCAACAGGTATGAATCTGTTTGATGCCCATGTAAAATCATTTTCCGGTATTTTACCTGATACTAAACCTCATGTAAACCATTTTGCAGGAAAAGCAATTGTCTATTCAAAGGGAAATTTGTTTATTAATGAACGAATTTTTAAGGGACTGGTTTGTCAAAATACAGTAGATATCCCAAATCTCGGACATAATATAAGCACTGACGAACCAATGGTCTCAGTGGTACACACAGGGTACAACAGAAATGATGTCACAGAAAAATTAAGAAAAAGTGTGGACTATATTCGCAATCTTACAGATAGTTGTTATTATCAAAAGGATAATAAATCCATACAGAACTTAAACACAAAATTAATATCCTAACTTATTTCATATGAATTGCTATTATTGAGGTGAAGATTTTTGGCAGATTTAAATGATCCGGTTATTCGAGGTTTCCTGAAACAGCTGGTTGGTGAAGAAGGCCTGAAAATGATTGAGGACATGCCTGAAGGAGAGGTTACTGATGAGGAGATTGCAGAAAAAACAGGTGTTCTTTTAAATATCGTCAGACGCACCCTTTTCATCCTTAATGAATATAAACTTGTAGTGTGCAGAAGGGAACGTGACACCAACAGCGGATGGTTGACATACCTATGGCGTCTGGATTTATCAGGTATAGAATCCCGGCTGGAAAAGGAGAAAAAAAGGCTTATTCAAAACCTTGAGCAGCGTCTTGAATTTGAAGAAGGAAACGTGTTTTTTGTTTGTCCTGAAGGATGTGTTCGTCTTCTGTTCAGTGAAGCTACAAATTGTCATTTTCTTTGTCCTGTTTGCGGAGAAGACCTGGTAGCTCAGGATAATTCCAAAACTATAGAAACAATAAAATCAAGGCTAGAGGAATTGGAAAAGTGTGGATAAAGACCATGATATCACGGACAGAAGCTTTGAATTTACTCACGGAATTGGGTTGTGAAACCCATGTCATTGAACATTGTAAGGCAGTGTCATCATTTGCAGTCGAGATTGCGAAAAAAGTAAGAGCTTCCGGAAAAATGGTGGATATGGAACTTGTAGAAATTGGAGGTCTTCTCCACGATATCGGTCGGTCGCGTACACACGGAATAAAACATGCGGTTGAAGGAGCTAAAATTGCTGAATCAATAGGTCTAGATCCCAAAATTATACGAATCATTAAAACACATATAGGAGCAGGTGTTACACCTGAAGAGGCAAAGAATCTGAGCTTCCCGGAAGATGATTATGTGCCCCGAACCATCGAAGAAAAAATAATAGCTCATGCCGATAATCTTGTAGAGGGTACAAAGCGGAGGACTTTGGATGAATACGTATCAAAAATGAGGGGTAAAAACCTGGATGAAGATATAATAAACCGAGTCAAACAACTTGCGTACGAAATAGGTGTTTATTGATGAATAGCTTTCCAAGTGGAAAAACTTATATAGAAAAATTACCAATGCTTTATCAGTATTCTACATATAGTTTTCAGTAATTATTTTTCCATTTTTTAATTATGAGGTATATTAATGACTAGTGATAATCAACATTTAAAAGGAACAACTACGGTTGGAATAGCTTGCAGTGATGCTGTAGTCCTTGCAACTGAAAGAAGAGCTACAATGGGAAATTTCATTGCAAGTAAAACCGCAAAGAAAATTTACCAGATTGATGACAGAATAGGAATGACAACAGCTGGTTCAGTAGGGGATGCACAGCAAATTGTCCGTATTATAAGTGTCGAAGCCAAGCTCTTTAAAATGAGACGCAAAGAGCCAATGACTATAAAGGGAATTACTACGCTTTTGTCCAATCTGTTGAGTGGTCAGCGGTATTTCCCACTTATGGTGCAGCTTATAGTAGGCGGTGTTGATAAAACCGGACCTAATATGTATTCACTCGACCCATTGGGTGGAAGAATAGAAGAAACAAATATTGTCGCAACAGGGTCAGGTTCCCCAATAACCTATGGTTTACTCGAGGACCGCTACCATGAAGGTATGACTTCAGATGAGGGTATAGATCTTGCAGTAAGAGCACTCCATAATGCTATGAAACGTGATTCTGCATCAGGAGACGGCATTGATGTAGTTGTTATAACTAAAGATGGTTATAAGCAGCTAAACGAGAAGGAGGTCAACAATAAACGTGCTGCTCTCAATTAATCGTTATAAATAAAAAAACTAAAAAAATCCCTGTTTGTTTTTATTTTATATTTTTGATATTCAGATTTGAATTTGATACAACCCATAGAAATTTTTAATATTTTCTATCCAATTTTTTACAGGAAGGCTGTTCCTATGGATATAGAAGAGATGTTACTGGATTTAAAAAAGAGAATTGAAAGCAAGTTACCAAATGATACCACAATATCTACTGTTGAATTTGAAGGACCTCAACTGGTAGTTTATACCGAAGAGCCACGTAAGTTTGCAGATAATGGTAATATTATACGAAACCTTGCAAAAGACCTCAGAACGCGTATAGTTGTACGACCGGATCCCAAGGTGCTTGTACCACCTGAAGAATCCATGAATAAGATAGGAAATATAGTCCCTGAAGAAGCGGCAATATCCAATTATCATTTTGACCCTGATGTAGGGGAGGTGATTATAGAAGCTGAAAAACCGGGTCTTGTTATTGGAAAACAGGGGGACACCTTAAGAGAAATTACAAAAAAAATCGGCTGGACTCCAAAAGTAGTGCGGGCACCACCCATCAAATCACGAACTGTTAAAAATATCCGTGAATTCATGCGAAACAATCACAAGGAAAGGAAGGATATTTTAAAAGCAGTAGGACGTAAAATCCATAGAGAAAGTACTTCAAAGGATCAGTGGGTCAGAGTTACATCACTCGGCGGATGTAAAGAAGTCGGAAGAAGCTGTTTCATCCTGTCAACACCTGAGTCAAGGATAATGATTGATTGCGGAGTAAATGTTGGTTCTGAAGAGAACATGACACCATACCTCTATGTTCCTGAAGCTTATCCACTTAGTCAACTGGATGCGGTTGTACTGACCCATGCTCATCTTGACCACTCAGGATTCATACCACTGTTGTACAAATACGGTTATCAGGGACCCATATACTGTACTCTGCCTACAAGGGACCTGTCAGCACTTCTACAGCTCGATTATATTGATGTAGCAGGCAAAGAAGGTCGAATCATCCCATATGAATCTTCTCAGGTACGTGAAGCACTTAAACACACAATCACTCTGGATTTTGAAGAGGTTACTGACATCGCACCAGATATAAAACTCACATTCCACAATTCTGGGCATATTCTTGGGTCTGCAGTAGCTCATTTCCATATCGGTGATGGATTGCACAATGTAGTGTTTACAGGAGATTACAAATATGGCAGTACCAGACTCTTTGACCCTGCTGTAAACAAATTTCCAAGGGTTGAATCAGTTATAACTGAGTCTACCTATGGTAGTTCCAATGCTATCCAGCCAAGCCTTAAAGATGCAGAAAAACATCTTCAACAGGTGATTATCAATACCCTCAATAAGGATGGAATTGTATTGATTCCAGCGTTTGCGGTAGGTAGAAGTCAAGAAGTTATGATTGTCCTTGAAGATGCTATAAGAAAAGGTTTGATTGATAATGTTCCAATCTACCTTGACGGAATGATATGGGAAGCAACTGCAATCCATGCCACATATCCCGAATATCTCAACAACGAGTTAAGAAAATCTATATTCCAGAAAGGACAAAATCCATTCCTGTCAGATTCATTCAAACCAGTGGATTCCAATGAACTGCGCCAGAAAATCATTGATGAACCACATCCCTGTGTCATACTTGCAACAGCCGGTATGATGAATGCTGGTCCTGTCCTTGAATATTTCAAAGCATTTGCTTCCAATGAAAACAATACTCTTGTATTCGTGGGTTATCAGGCTGATGGAACCCTTGGACGCCGCATTCAAAAAGGCTGGAAAGAAATTCCAATGTCAACATCTTCAAATGGCGGGACACATGTAATTAATCTCAATATGAATGTGGAAATTGTAGACGGATTCTCTGGACACTCAGATAGGAAACAGTTGATGGACTATGTCAAAAAGATGAAACCGCGTCCGGAACGTGTTTATACAGAACATGGTGAAGAGAAATCCTGTATTGACCTTGCAAGTTCCATCTACAAGAAAAACAAAATCGAAACACGTGCACTTACAAACCTTGAAACCGTACGACTGGTGTAAAAATATCGCAGGTTTAAGTGCAGGGAATTTATAAATAATTAAGTACCTGCACTTATCCCACTCTAGACTTCATATCTGTCCTGAATATAGACTGTGCAGGTATGTTTTCAGAGTATTATGGTCCTCAAGCACGATATCAGCTTTATTCAACTTGTCAGGACCAACGTAAGTAGGAACAGCCACACAGTATAAGCCTGCATTTTTTGCGGCTTCTACACCAAGTGGTGCATTTTCTACAACAATGCATTCATCCTTTTGGACATCAAGCATTTCTAGTGCTTTTATATAAGGTTCAGGTGAAGGTTTTCCATTATCAACATCTTCACCTGTGACTATGATATCAAAAATATCTGGATAAAACTGATTTACCATGTTATAAACAGCGTTTCTGTCAGCCCCAGACACAACTGCTAGTTTGAATTTTTTCTTCAGAATGAATAAACATTTATCCATATCTTCAAAAGTTTCCAGATTGCTGATTTCTGAAAAAATTTCTCTCTTTTTCTGTGCTATTTCATCAAACTGTTGAGGATGTGGTGTTTTACCTACCTTTTTAAACATTAACTGGATAATCCCTACATGGTTGGAACCTTCAACTTCATATATATCTTCGATGTTTATTTCAACACCTGCTTCTTCAAGTGCAATTTTCCATGCCTGTGCATGATAGGGCATAGAATCCGCAAGAACACCATCAAAATCAAAAATCATCGCTTTTAACATGTCTCAATCATTATATTGATGTCTGATAAATGTTGCTACATCAAAAACCTTTAAGTTCTTTAGAAATGGAAAAAAGTATCAAAAGCATGGATGAAAAGAAAAAAGAATTGTAAATTTATTAAAATCGATAATTTATTTTGATAATTCTTCTTCAACCTCCTTCTTACCAGCTTCAAGTTCAGGACCCTGTTCTGAATCTGACCTTAATAGCATTGTCTGGAATTCTCCAACATGTGTTTTCTCTTCCTTTGCTACATCAAGAAGTACAGCTTTGATATCGTCATTATCAGTAAGGTCTGCCATTTCTTCATAGAGGTTTATGGCATCCAACTCCGCAATTATTGCAGCTCTAAGTATTTCTTTATCTTTGTTTTCCAGTTTTATTTTGTTGAGGTCAATTGGTATTTTTGATAGCAAAAATCTCACCCCTGTATCCTATATTGCATACAAAAAAGATAAACTTTTTCCTATAGTATATTTAAATCAAAAATTTCAATTTACCAAGTTTAAGTTTAACTCTAAGTTTTTATTTTAATTTAGAGTATTTTGATTTGAAGAGAACAGTTAAAACTGTTGGATTCCTGCTCCATTTCTCTTGAATTCATATCCTCCTTAGTGCACATTGAAATACCAATACAAAATCTGCCAGTCATGGATATATATCTAAGTGTCATAATTATAGATTAATTGAAAAATTTCATCAGTCATTTCAGGAAATCAGTTCAAAAAATGATTAAGAATTGTTAAAAAAAGGATGCGTTGACCGGGATTTGAACCCGGGTTTGGGGCTTGGAAGGCCCCAGTCATAGCCACTAGACCATCAACGCCTGATTATAGCATGTGTTACTTGTGTTTTTGAAATATAAAGTTTATGGTTTTAATACTGGGTTTGTAATGATGTATCCCATCACAGAGAATATTTTTTACGTATATCATTGATTTTATCCCTTAATTCTGCAGCTTTTTCAAATTCAAGATTTTTTGCAGCAAGTTCCATATCTTCTTCAAGGTCGATTATCAGGTCTTCAATATCTTTTGTAGATTTGTGTTCTGCTACTGCAACAGTTTCTGCAAAATCACTGTTTTGAGGTTCTGGATACTCTATCCCCACAAGTTCTTTCTGAACCGCTTTTGTAATTGTCTGTGGGACAATACCATGCTTCTTATTGAAATCTATCTGGAGTTCACGTCTGCGATTTGTTTCATCAATAGCTCTTTTCATAGAACCTGTGGTTTTATCTGCATACAGGATGACACGACCTTTTGCATTCCTTGAAGCTCTTCCAATAGTCTGGATGAGAGAGCGTTCTGAACGCAGGAACCCTTCTTTATCAGCATCAAGTATTGCTACAAGTTCAACTTCCGGGATATCAAGTCCTTCTCTTAACAGGTTAATACCTACAAGTACATCAAAGTCCTTTTTTCGAAGGCTTCTGACAATTTCTGCACGTTCAAGGGTATCGATATCTGAATGCATATACTTAACCCTGATACCAACTTCAAGCAAATAATCAGTCAAATCTTCTGCCATCCGTTTTGTAAGAGTGGTTACAAGGGTACGGTAACCGTCATCGGATACCCTTCTGATTTCACCTACTAGGTCATCGATTTGATTTTTTATAGGTCGCACTATTATTTCAGGGTCAACAAGTCCTGTAGGTCGGATTATTTGTTCAACAACCTGTTCACTTTTTTTCAATTCATAATCTGCAGGTGTTGCTGAAACATAGATTATCTGATTGACCCTTTTTTCAAATTCATCGAATTTCAGGGGACGATTATCATAGGCTGAGGGGAGGCGGAACCCGTACTCTACAAGTGAATCTTTTCGGGCTCTGTCACCATTGTACATACCACCAATCTGTGGAACTGTAACATGTGATTCATCTATAAATATAAGATAATCATCAGGAAAGAAATCAAGAAGGGAATACGGTGGTTCACCTGGTTTGCGTCCATCAAAATGCCGGGAATAGTTTTCAATACCACTACAATATCCAATCTCTTGCAGCATTTCCATATCAAAATTTGTACGCTGCAAAAGTCTCTGGGCTTCAAGTTGTTGATTATTTACTTCAAATCTGGAGACCTGTTTTTCAAGTTCTGTTTCAATGGAATTTATGGCTCTGTCAATCTGGTCCTGGGGCATTACAAAGTGTTTTGCTGGGTAAATTACGATGCTTTCATCCTGATTCAGTGTTCTGAGTACGTTACCAGTCAATGGGTCAAAATATGAAATCTTCTCAATCTCATCTCCAAAAAGCTCAATCTTTATTCCATAGTCTTCCTGTGCAGGATAAATTTCAACAGTATCTCCCTTTGACCTGAATGTTCCCTGTGTAAATTCCACATCGTTTCTCTCATACTGTATATTGATCAAACTGGCAGACAGGGTACTTTTATCGATTTCTTCGCCCGGTGAGAGGAATAAAGACATTTCCCTCCACTCATCAGGTGAACCTATATTGTAGATACATGAAACACTGGAAACTACTATTACATCCCTGCGTTCCATGAGTGATTTGGTGGCTGATAGACGTAATTTATCAATTTCTTCATTGATGGAGGATTCTTTTTCGATGTAGGTATCAGTAGTTGGGATATAAGCTTCAGGCTGGTAATAATTGTAGTAACTTACAAAATATTCAACTGCATTGTCCGGGAAGTGCTCCCTGAACTCAGAATACAATTGAGCAGCAAGTGTTTTGTTGTGTGCAATAACAAGGGTTGGTTTCTGGACATTTTCTATGACATTTGCCATTGTAAAGGTTTTACCTGAACCGGTAACCCCCAACAATGTCTGGTGTTTCAAGCCTTTAAAAAGCCCATCTGTTAACTGAGAAATAGCTGAGGGCTGATCCCCTCTTGGTTCATAATTGGTTACTATTTTGAAGGATTTCATTGTTGAATTCAATTTTGTTTTGAATAATATGTTCATGTGTTTGGAGGTTTATATAGTTTACAGTTGAATATATTTACAAGAACTGTATTCACGTTATTCACATCAAACCTGTTCACAACTTGTTCTACAATTTAATTACAATGAGTAAACAAACATAAATACAAATCCTATTAGCATCAAAATAATAGCCAGTATCATCAATTTCTGTACCGATTGATTGTCCGACCCAAACACTATTGGAATAGGTCCAATCATTATAACACCACCACCCTTAAATTTAGGTTCAGGTTTTTCATAGGTATAGGTATGCTGTTGTCTTTGTTCAACTGTGTTTTTTCTGTAATCGTATTCCTTTTTTCCGGACTGTTCCAAAGTATTCATTATTATAGAGATTGTTATCAACATAAACCCGATAATTATAACAAAAATACCTGAATAGATGAGAATTTCACCAGCCATTTTAATACCTCTTAATCTCGGATATATTATTAATCAAATTCACAATTTAACTGTTTCACTACATTCATGGAACCTACAAATAAAAACTTTGTACAAAATAATAGAACCAACCAAAACCAATTCATAATATCAAAACGTATTTTTTGTACCATCATTGAGGTGGAATTATGGTAGTTACCAAAGAGAATGAAGAATTAGAATCCTGTAAACAAAATAGTGATAAAAATCTATGTGTATTCATACGAACAGTAAAGACATTCCATAAGATGGCAAAGGAAATGAATTATTGTAAAGATGAATAATTTATATAAGCAAAGCGTAAAACCCCGATGTATTTACAAAGCATCGGGGATGTAAGCGT
>NZ_JBKGYF010000060.1:0-10422 GCF_046546175.1 Methanohalobium sp.
CAAAGCCAATTTTTTAGTAAACTATATATAAGATGATACCTCAGTTACTTGCCGTTTGCTGTGTAGAACCAATCACAGCGATATAAATAACATATTCTTCAAATGAAATGCAGAAGGGATTATATGGGAAACCTTAGACAGCCAAACGCAAACGAAGCAACAAGAACCTTCAACCGTTCTAAAAGTGTAGCTCCAATGTCCGGAATATGTACACGATGTATAGATGGATGTCGTGGAAACTGTGAAATTTTCAAATCATCATTCAGAGGAAGAGAAGTTCTTTATCCTGGACCTTTTGGAGAGATAACTGCTGGAGCAGATAAAGACTATCCGGTAGATTATTCACATTTAAATATCCAGGGATATGCTATTGGTGCACAGGGTCTTCCGGACGGAATAGAAGCAAGTCCTGAAACAGCAAGGTTCCCGAATGTTGATACTGAAACCGAATATGGTTGGAATAAAAAAGTAAGAATGTCAGTACCAATGTTTACCGGTGCGCTTGGTTCCACTGACATCGCAAGAAAGAACTGGGAACATTTTGCAGTAGGTGCAGCTATTTCTGGTATCACACTTGTATGTGGAGAAAACGTCTGCGGTGTCGATCCTGAACTTAAATTTGATGGTGAAGGAAAAGTCAAAGAATCCCCAGAGATGGACCGCAGAATTGAAGCCTATAACAGACTCCACGAAGGTTATGGTGAAATGCTTGTTCAGCTTAACGTAGAAGATACAAATCTTGGAGTTGCTGAATATCTTGCCAGCAAGCACAACATGGATACCATCGAGATAAAATGGGGACAGGGTGCTAAATGTATCGGTGGAGAAATCAAAGTGAAAACTCTTGACCGTGCACTTGAACTTAAAAGACGAGGATATATTGTAACACCAGATCCAGAACTATCTTCAGTACAGGAAGCATTTAAGGTAGGCGCTATAAGAGAATTCGAGAGGCATTCAAGGCTTGGTTTCGTAGATAAGGAAGACTTCATGGAACAGATCGACTATCTGCACTCCATCGGATTTGACCGTGTTACCCTAAAGACCGGTGCCTATTCCATGACTGAAACCGCGATAGCCCTTAAATATGGTTCTGAAGCAAAAGTCGACCTCCTTACCTATGATGGTGCACCCGGTGGTACTGGAATGAGTCCATGGCCTATGATGGAAGAATGGGGTATCCCTGCATTCTATCTGCAGTCACTTGTTTACGAATTTGCTGAAAAACTGAACAACAAAGGCGAAAAAGTTCCAGACCTTGCCATGGCTGGTGGATTCTCCAGTGAAGACGGAATTTATAAAGCTCTTGCAATGGGTTCACCATACTTTAAAGCAGTATGCATGGGTCGTGCATTGATGATACCAGGAATGGTAGGTAAAAACATCGGAAGCTGGCTTGATGAAGAAAATCTTCCAAAGACAGTTGCAGAATACGGTCACAGGGTAGATGAGATATTCCCACACTACGAAGAACTTGAAGAGCGGTATGGAGAAAATGAGATGAAAAACATGCCGCTTGGTGCCCTTGGAATTTATTCCTATGCACAAAAAACCAAAGTTGGTCTGCAGCAGCTGATGGCAGGTTCAAGAAAATTCAACATCTCCAAACTCGACCGCAAAGACCTCATGGCACTTACCGAAGAAGCTACAAAGATTTCGGGCATCGATTATGTAATGGATGCCTATCGAGATGTTGCAGAACAGATTCTGGAAGAATAATCTTCCAGTTTTCTTATTTTTGTTCAAAATCTCCTGATAAATACCATCGGCATTTTTCTTTCCAGTTACAATTTTCACAGATTTCCTTCACATCAGAAATTTTGCATAACTTATTGTTTACAAGTGAAAATGCACATTCTGAAGACATTATAGTATGTTCTTTCAAATCCAGTTTATCCAGTACCAGATTATCCAAAATCTTGATATCTGATGTATGGCTCATTACACAGATTCCATTTTTGTTATGAGGACAAAGGGAACAAATAATGTCACAATCAGTTATTAATTCTATCTGGGATCTGGTAGAATTGAGACAATCAATAACATACCTCATATTGTCCACAAACTTTTTACTGTATCCATATCCCTGAAAGCCCTGGATACAGAGCAAATGATGAGTTCGGATTTTAATCGGTAACATTTCAGGGTATTTAAAGTTTTGACATATCACTATATTCAAGCACGGTAGAAACCGGATTAGTAACTACATCGATTCCTGTTTCTTCTATAGCACAGATAGAATTAGTACCAACATAAACTGGTACACCGGACATTCCAAAATCGACTGGTGCTCCAAAAACATGTTCACCGGATTCCCCAATTTTTATAACTCCACCAATTTCTGATGCATTAATCAGTTTCATCACATTAAGAGCTTGTTCCGATGACGAAGCTGGAATGGTCCTAAGATTCGCAAGCACTTTCCCTGTGCCTGTATCAAGAACATCTAGAACAGATGTTGGTTTTCTGCTCATGAAAATTTTAATAGGGTCTATAGAGGTTCCACTATATGATATAAGGTCTTGGAAATTTACAGGTTTATAATTGTCAATGTTTAATGTCCCACCATGTGCAGGCTTTACAGGAATACCCTGTTTTAATAGGATTCCGTCGATGGTTATACTGCATACAGTCGCAATTGCAGTTTTTCCGTTTGGTACATCAATTTTTGAATCGGTATCTTCATCAAATATCTGCACCCTTGGGCTGATTGTCATTCCACTGGATGTTACAATTTTGAGTATTTCCAGTGCATCATCCAGGTCGTCCTTATCAATCATAGAAACATTTACTATTACATTTCCTTTTTCTGATTTGGGGTCAAAGTTCATCCGATACATTAACTCTTCAATACGGGTGCTTACAAAGCTAAGACGATCTCCTATAAGCGCATCTTTGAGTTCTTTTTCACCCAGTTCTGTAATAACACGTCCTGAATACCCCTCTTTCTTGGTAAATCCTCTCTCATCCAGTATCCTTAAATGATAGCGAACCGCACGTTCTCCTATTCCATATCCCCTGTTGTTCAATTCATCAGCTATGGTTCTTGCACCTACTGGTTTATCACTTTCACTTATAATGCGCATTATTTCAATGAGTTTTCTTTCAATCAGTGCATCTGTCATATTTCAACATCCAGAAACATTATCTCTAAACCGATTATTTCACAATAAAATTTACATATATATGGCCAATATTTATAGAGGAAAAAATATCACTTTATATAATTTCACCAGTAGATAACAGTATTCCTTTTTCCTAAATATAGATTTTTACGACATAATTTATATATTTCCTGTTTTGAGAATGTGTATCACAAGTCCCATTCCAAATATACCAGCTATTACAAATCCTACAAGACCAAAAAACGGAACCCCCCATATCACCGGACCAAGCCCGGCCTGGATTATCAGAGAAGAACCGATTATTATTGATGCTATAATGAGACTAAATGAAATACGGTTGCTTGCAGCATTAATTACTGAGACAACTGGTTCTATTCCTTCATGTTTGAAAACAATTCTTGCTTCTCCGTCCAGTACAGATGTGAGAATGTTGGACAATTGTTTGGGTAATTTATTAAAAAACCTTCCAAAATATCTCGCGTCTTTATATACTGATTTGGAAATATTTACAGGATTTAACCGTTCACGCGTTAATTTTTTGGCATGTGGTTCCGCAATTGTTATTATATTAAAACCAGGAGCCATTAATGTACCAAACCCTGCAATGGTCATCATTCCCTTTATCAACATCGCCAGATTGTTGGGAATCGTTACATGGTTCCTTCTAAGTACCGCAACAATATCTTCAATCATAGCAGCACCGTCAAGATGATACAGGGGTCTGCCATAGTATTTGTTCAGTATGTATTCAATATCCAGTATTAGTTTCGATGTGTTTACATTGTACCCTATCATTCCAAATTCTCGAAGTATTTCGATATATTGTGATGTATCTCTTTCTACAATTGCAATAAGTGTGTCTATCAGACCCTTTCGCATATAATCCGGTAAATAACCCACCATTCCAAAATCAAGAAGAGCTATTCTTCCATCCCACATTAACATTACATTTCCTGAATGTGCATCTGCATGGAATACACCATCTTCAAAAACCTGTTTCATGAATGATTTGCCGCCGATTTCAGCAATTTTATATCTGTCAAATCCATGTTTATCGATTTTTTCAAAATCATCTCCTTTAATACCTCTAATGTACTCAGTTGTAAGTACAAATTCACCGCAGTATTCCCAGTACACATCATGGATGTAAATGTTAGGGTCATCTTTCAGGTTCTGTGAAAATCGCTCGATGTTTGTAACTTCTCTCACATAATCCATTTCCGCATGGATTGATTTTGAAAATTCATCAACAATATCAATAGGTCTATATAATTCAGCACCTTCTATATGCTGTTCAGCAAACCCGGCTAGACTGTACATGATGTCAAGGTCTGATTCGATTACCTTTTTTATACCCGGTCTCTGTACTTTAACCGCAACTTCTGTCCCGTCAAGTAATTTTGCATAATGAACCTGCCCAATAGATGCGGATGCTATCGGTTCTTCCCTAAATTCTGAAAACAGTTCACTAATGCCCTTTCCAATATCTTTATTTATAGTGCTTTTAACCAATTCAAAATCAAAAGGCTGCACGTTATCCTGAAGTTTTGCAAATTCATTGGCATATTTTGCAGGTATAAGGTCATGGCGCATGCTAAGAATTTGTCCCAATTTAACATAAGTAGGTCCTAGCTCTTCAAGGGCCATACGTACTCTTTCTGGACCGGTTAAATATCGGTATTCTTTTTTTGGTCCTCTTCCTATCTTTGACTTAAAAGACCCTAATGGTCTAAGACCCATCCGATCCACTATATGCCCAAACTCATATTTAATAAGGACATCTACAATATCTTTATACCGTTTTAGCATACGGTATTTGCGAAATGTACCCGGTGACATATTTTCAGTTTAATGAATTGGTTGTTGATTAATATAAGGGAATGATTTTATTACAGTTATAGTATTAGTAGTATTTTCTTATTACATAAATATCAGGATTTAATGGCTTTAAACTAAAACTTATAATAGAAAAAAATATATGCGTTAAATGTTATAAGTATTTGTGTAAGTTATTTGTGTACTAACACAGATTGGAGAGTGATTAAATGTTATTTATGGCAACAAGTAAATGGAAACCTGAGAATAGAGACGAGGTACTGGAACACTTTAAGGAATTAAAGGTACCATCCGGAATTGATATCAAAAATCAGTGGGTTGACTTAACTGGGGGAAGATATTTTATACTGTTTGAGACAGATAATGCAGAAGCATATGGTGCTTTCAACCTACCGTGGAGTGATATATGCGAAATTGACTGTGTTCCTGTAATGGAATCAGCAGAATTCATGAAACTCATGTCAAAACATCAGTAAATATTTAAACCCATTTCAATGTGGCAGGGTATTAAATTAAGGAATACCCTCCAATTTTATTATATTTAAACAATATAATCCCAAATCCCAAATATATAAAGGATATGGGGATCAATTTTAGGGATGCAGCGGTACATTTACTGCTGAACCATCCACTTCCAATGTAAAATCACCAGGTGGAAGAGCCGATGTGTCATAACTGAAACTAAAATTTCCTTTGTTATCTGACTTTATTTTCTGCAAAGCCTGAATATTGAGGTTAACACTGGAAACACTTGGTTTAGCTTTACCATAAACTTTGGTGTTGTATGTTCCTGATGGTACATTTGAGTCTTCAAACACAGCAACACCTGATGAAGATTCCCTTTTACGGGTAAACCAGAATAATAATTTAACACCGAATTTAACATTTTCAACTTCTTTGGCAGTAATCGTATAACGATTTGGAGGGGATGGAATATCTACGTTGTTAAATACATATTCGTATATACCATCCTTAACAGATACATCTTTTTCAAAAGAAATGACTATATTCACCTCTGATTTGGGAGATGTTTTTCCAGTTATTTTTAAAACATCCCCTACTACTGGTTCCGATGGGAAAAAATCCCAGGAAAAATTAGAATTTTGCAAGTACAAATCCTCTATTACTTTTTTTCTTTTAATTCATCCAATGTACTTTGAAGCTGGTTCAGCTTTTCTTCAAGGTTTTTATAATCATCTTTTGTTGCAAGGTTGTATTCTTTAAATGTTTCCTGGACTTTTTCAGATATCTTATTTTCAATATCTTCCTTTTGTTTTCTGCGTTCGGCTATCATTTCATTTATTAATTTTTTACCTTCTTCCCTACTTAACTCTCCCCTCTGTACAAGGTCTTCAACAGTTTCATTAATTTTTTCTTCTGTTAGAGCCCATGCTCCAATTCCCATAAGTGCCAGTTTTTTCATACTTTCTATCATAAACAAAACCTCCAAATTAAGAAGAAACGTCTATCTATATATATCTGTAATCCCCCTATAAAATAGTTGTTCATCATCTGGTAAATACATATCGCAAATATAAAACCCACAAAATTTATCCAAAAATTTATAAAAATTGAGGCTGAAAACCCTTATGTCTTTAGCATCGCATCAAGTCGTAGATTTAATGCAGTTTCATTTCTTTGAAATAAAAGATAAGGATGAATACCATCTAATCAATTGAATAAGGTTTGAATAATATTAAATTATAAAAATATTATATATTGTAATTGATAACCAAAATTACAATATAAACACTTTCAAACGAGGGGTAGACCTTGTGGACTTGTTTCCATTCATCTTAAATGGTTTTAAGAACAACTCTAAATATTTGATTTAGAGTGAGGAAAAAGAATGAAACAGGAAGCCAAATGGTAGTTCACAGCTGCATGAAGTGGGCAATATCTCCAAGGTTTTCTTCAATCCTTAATAACTGGTTGTATTTTGCAGTACGCTCACTTCTTGCAGGTGCTCCGGTTTTTATCATGTCAGCACCTAGTGCAACTGAAATATCGGATACCATGGCGTCTTCGGTCTCACCAGAGCGGTGGCTTACAATGATACTGTAACCATTTCTGCTTGCCATATTGGCTGCATCAAAGGATTCTGATATAGTGCCGATCTGGTTAACTTTAAGCAGCAGTCCGTTTGCAGCATCCATTTCAATTCCTCTGGTAAGCCGGTTTACATTGGTGACAAACAAATCGTCTCCAACAATGATAGTATTCCAGGCTTCACGTGTAAGTTCTGCAAAATCTTCGAATGAATCCTCATGGAACGGGTCTTCGATTGAAAGTATGGGATAGGTATCCAGAAGTTCCAGATAGTAATCTATGAGTTCAGAAGATGTCATAATCTTTCCATCGATTGTATAGTTGCTCCCATCAAAGAATTCTGAAGCAGCGGCGTCCAGACCTATTGTAATCTCAGTTTCTGAATAACCTGCTTCTTCAATAGCATTGACTAGGGAATCTAAGGCATCTGATGTCACATCTATTGGAGGTGCATAACCTCCTTCATCACCCACATTTGTAGCAGCAGGCCCATATTTTGATTCCAGTAATTTTCCAAGGGCATGATAGGTTTCTATACCCATCTGAAGGGCTTCAGCAAAAGAACCAGCTTCCTTTGGCTGAATCATAAACTCCTGTATTGCAAGTCCATTTCCTGCATGCTCTCCACCATTTAGTACATTCATAGTGGGTACCGGTAAGTTAAATGAATTGGTTCCACCAAGGTATGAATACAATGGAAGGTTAAGCGAATCTGCAGCAGCTTTAGCAACTGCCATTGAAACACCAAGTATTGCATTGGCACCGAGGTTCATTTTGTTTTCAGTACCATCCATTTCAATTAATAATCCATCAATCTGTCTCTGATATTGTACATCTAATCCCAGAAGTTCATTTTTGATGGTGGAATTAATATTTTCCACAGCATTGAGTACGCCTTTACCACCATAACGATCAGATTTATCTCTAAGTTCTAAAGCTTCATTTGTTCCTGTAGATGCACCCGATGGTACACTGGCTCTACCAAAACCATTACCTGTAAATACATCTACCTCTACAGTAGGATATCCTCTTGAATCTATAATTTCCCTCGCATGTATATTTTCTATTTTATACCTCAGGTCCTCTCTGACGTATGACATAACTATCACCTCTAGAATATTTATAATCTAGAATCCATAAGTGTTATAACCGTATATAGTGTTACCGTTATCCTGATGAAAAATTACAATATGTTCTTCTGGTTTTATCAGACTGTATGGCATTAATTTAATTGCGGATTAAGTTATAAATTATCCGAGGGTATAAAATTTGAAAGTACTGATACTTACTGATGAAGGTTTTGAGGACAGAGAATTGCTGTATCCTTATACACGATTGAAAGAAAAAGGTATCGATACCAAAATAGAATCTACAGAAAAAGGCACAATAAAAAGGTGCTTGAAATAACAATACATTTTATGAATAAAGGTAAACTTGTTGCGGCTATTTGCCACGGACCCCAGATTCTTGTATCAGCAGATGTTGTAAAAGGTCGCAGAGCTACGTCCTACAACAGTGTTAGAAAGGAACTTGCATCATCAGGAGCTAAAGTTATGGATGAAGAAGTGGTAAAAGATGGTAATCTTCTCACATCAAGAGAGTTTCAGGATTTACATGTATTTGGAAGAGAATTGATGAAATTGGTCAAAAATCATTGATTTTCTTTAAATTGTATCGGTGAGAATCCTTTACTATTATCAAACATCCTGACTGCTGAAATGTTACTCAGTTCCATGATAAAGACTTCAACCACCATGAACGTTTCATTTTCCCCTCTCAGACATCCAACCTTTACATTATCACGGTTCCCGGCGGATGTATGGAGATGGATTTTAGGCTTTTCGTTTTCAAAAAATATATCACCGATACCCATAACCTCACTTGGTTTATCCAGTTTAGCCCATACCGGTTCAGGAGGTATTGTTTTATTCTCCGGACCGGTTACCAGATTGGCATCACCTACCGCACCCAGCAGTACAAAGACTGCTGAATGAATGTTCTCATATTTTGCAAGTTTTTCAAGCTCTTCTATCAGATTTTCTTTATTGTCGATTCGTACAGTAAAAACTCTGCCAATATTACCTTTTGCATATTCCATTTTTAACCTCTGGTTCTGGTATCATTAAGATTTTACTATTATTTTCCATCCACCCGTCTTTCTATACGGTCGATTTTTTCGCCATATTTTCATCGCTCTTGTTGTTTATTTTTGCGTCAAGGTTACATATGGGTTCGTCACCTATAATGATGGTTGGATTTTACCATGCCCCTGCAACGGCAGTATGCTGGTTTTAACCTCCTGAAAATTCACAGGGTTTATGGTCTATATGGTCCAAATCACCACGTGTTATAGTAAGGTCTACACCATCCAGTGCCCTGAGTTCTGTAGCATTGGTATATACTTTGCTCAGGTTTTTTATCTCTATAATGTTGAAATTACTGTTTTAATCCATGGATGATATGATCTTTTGATTTCTCTGGGTATTATTTTTTTGTGCTCATCTGATTAATGTACTTTGCTTTCTGGATTTGATAATTATTATCAATACACCCAGACCAACAAAACGAAAACCATAAATAATTACTTTTCTACTTAAATGTCAGCTACTAACCGCTAAAGCGGTTAGCTGTCCTTCCACCTGTTAACTAATAGAAGCTAAGCGGAGGGGACATTAGGAAGGCTGACAGCTCCCATGTGTGCTATGGTCTTTCAGTAGTTGCTGTAGCTTTCAGCTACTTTACCGATTGCCTGACAGTCAACTGAACAGACAGACCGAATTTTTGCTTAATATCATAATAAGTCAATTTCTGAATCCCGGTTTTACCACATTTTTTGTTGTACCATGCAGCCTCAGAAGCATAGTTGCAGGCTTCATTGAACTTCTCCATGGTTGTCAGTAGTTTATCATGTTGTTCTCTATTGGGATTCAGTTTTACTTTCAGCGTCAGGAGCATGATATCTATAAATATTTTATACATATATAAAATGATTATGAAGCAGAGATGCTATTGTTGATTCGTTAATAGTTTGTTTAAGTTTGGACGCTTTCCTCACTCTTTAAACGAAGTTTAAAGATATCTTTTAAATAACTTAAATCAATGGTTTAAGTTTAACTCTAAATTTTTAATTTAGAGTGTTTTGATTTAAAGAGAACAGTTAAAACTGTTGGCTTCCTGCTCTATTTTTCGTGAACGCTCACAGCTTTCAATGATATGAGTATATATAATAACACGGTAATGACAATCGCTAGAAACAAAGCTTTCGTTGTTGTTTTCTCCGGTTTTTTGGTTTCCTGTGATAACCTGACAATTTCTTCAAATCCGCACTCCTAAATTTACATAAAATGATGTAAACTCAGGTGAGAAAGTATCATCTTTCTCGTTTAATTCGGTTGCATATTTATTTTCGAGT
>NZ_JBKGYF010000061.1:0-10407 GCF_046546175.1 Methanohalobium sp.
TCTTCAGTCTGCTCACCTGTTCCATCTTCAGTCTGCTCACCTGTTCCATTATCGCCATCCTGTGCACATCCTGCACCAGCAATAGCTAACAGGAATACCAAACCGATTACCAATAAAGATTTGGCTTTTTTACTTTCTATCATATTATGCAACCTCTCTTAATATTTCTCTAATCATTTAAAGATTTCTAATTGTTCTGTATATCTATTAAAAGATAGATATATGTATATTTCAACCTGTAAATTATAAGAGCAATTCTTAAATAGTTTTCCGTAACATAGAAAAAATATTTTACTCAGGTGTAAGTCCCTGAGTAAGCCTGTCAAGAATTATGGCAATTATAACGATACCAAGCCCTGCTTCGAAACCAAGCCCAATATCGACTTTATTTATACCTTCAAGGACCTGAAGTCCAAGTCCACGAGCACCAATCATTGATGCAATAACAACCATGGACAATGACAGCATAATGACCTGATTGACACCTGTCATAATGGTCTGGAGAGCAACAGGCAATTGTACCTTAACCAGTTTTTGCATGGGGGTCGATCCAAACGCATCAGCAACTTCCACAAGCTCAGTAGGTACTTGTCTGATACCAAGGTCAGTAAGACGAATACCAGGTGGCATTGCAAAAACTATGGTTGCAATAAGTCCCGGTACGTTACCAAGTCCAAAGAATATAACTGCCGGAATCAGATAAACAAACGGTGGCATCGTCTGCATAAAATCAAGTATCGGTTTTATGGCAGATTTGACATTATCATTTTTTGCACTCAAAATTCCAACAGGTATTCCTATGGTCATAGCAATAACTGCAGATGATATAACAAGAGCTAAAGTTTGCATGCTCGCTGACCATAATTGTAAATTGTCAAGTACAAAAAATCCTATACCACCAATCGCTGCAATCTTCCAGTTTCTCCTTGTAAGGAAATAGGCTGCAACAATAAACAATACAATAAATAACCAGTTTGGTAGGTATAACAAAATATCAAGGAAAAGGCCTAACAGGAAATTCAATATTCCACTAATTCCATCAAGTATGAATCCGAATGCAGCATCTATCCAGTTTACTGCATCTTCTACAAAATCACCTAATGGCATCTTTGGAAGTAATGGGCTCATTGTTCTTCTTCCTCCATTGCAATTGCTCCGAGAATTCCACCACGGACAAGTACTCCCAGAAGTCTGTTACTATCATCTACTACAGCTACGGGATACGAACTGTCTGCTATCATTGGTATGATTTCTTTCAACTGTGTCCCTTTTGTTGTTGTTGGATACTCTCTTATAATTACATCTTCAAGATTCTTTTTGTTTCGTCTAGCCTCAGCAGCATCTTCTACAGTAACGATTCCTTCAAGTTTTCTGTTCCGATCAACCACGAATATCGATGATATACCGTGTTCTCTCATCAACTGCAGTGCTACACTTGGACCAGATTTGATGGATATAACAGGCTCAGGCGGCATCATAATTGATTCTGCAGTAAGAACCTTTGATTTATCCACACCTGCAATAAATTGTGATACATATTGGTTTGCAGGTTCTGTAAGGATTTCTTCTGCAGTACCTACCTGTACAATCATTCCGTCTTTCATGAGTGCAATTCTATCACCTATTTTAAGAGCCTCATCAAGGTCATGGGTAACGAAAATAATTGTTTTGTGTACCTGTTCCTGGAGTGAAAGAAGTTCATCCTGCATTTCACTGCGTATCAGTGGGTCAAGAGCACTGAATGCTTCGTCCATGAGCAGGAAGTGTGGGTCAGTAGCCAGAGCTCTGGCTAGTCCAACTCTTTGTTGCATACCACCACTAAGCTGTGTTATCCGACTTCCTTCATATCCTGAAAGTCCCACAGTTTCAATGGCTTCACTGGCTGCTTTATGACGCTCTTCTTTATCTACTCCATAAACTTCCAGTCCATAGGCAACATTATCCAGCACAGTTCGGTGTGGTAGCAGTGCGAAGTTCTGGAAAACCATACTCAATTTTTCTCTACGTATTTTCCTGAGTGTTTCCATATCCATTTTCGTTATGTCTTCGCCTTCGATGTAAATCTCACCATGTGTAGGAGGGATAAGACGGTTTATACATCTTAATAACGTGGATTTTCCAGAACCAGAAAGCCCCATCAAAACGAATATTTCTCCTTTTTTGACCTCAAAATTAATGTTGTAGAGTCCTACAGTTTGCCCGGTTTTTTCATGTATTTCGTTTTTTGAATATCCCTCATTTATTAGAGATATCGCTTTATCTGGTTCATCTCCAAATATTTTTGAAAGATTTTTGACCTCTATTAGTACTTCCTCTTCATCTGTCAATTTAAAAAACTCCATTCAAATTATGTTGCTCTTTCTAATATTTTATACAATACAGAACGGTGTAAGCATAGCAAATTTACTATAACTCCTTGTTGATGTGTCATAACCAGACATTATTTTAACCTAAATTTATATCTCCAGTTTGGGTATATATAATTTATTCAGGTATATATATTGCCGTTTAAACTTGTATAATTACTTCTGGTGGTGATAAATAGCAAATAATTTTTCGAATCATACATATATTAGACAGTATATAAGTTTTCTCAATTTACTTTTGCCCAATATATTTATAAATGTCTGGTATTTATCAGAACTGAAAAATCGATTCTGTATCAGGTTAATAATTGTTGTCGATGTATTACCACAACCCTATTTATACATCCAGTGTTTTACAATGAAAGAGAAAATGACAGAAATACCTGAAAACCTTAAAAAATCAGTACTTGTAAAGATAAAACCGACACCATATGAGCAAAAGTGTTTGTTTAATGTAGCTGATTACCTGATAAAAAGGACGAGTTCGATTGCATCTGAACTGAATTTAACAGGGGTATCAGCACGGTTAGTAGGTTCAGCAGCAAGAGGTACATGGTTGTCGGGTACACATGATCTGGATATATTCATTCTTTTTCCAGAAGATACAGACCCAGAATATCTGGAATATTACGGCTTGAAAATTGCCAGAAAAGTTGCAGAAGAATCGGATATCTGGCAGGAACAGTATGCAGAACATCCCTATATAAGTCTGAAATTCAAAGGTTATGATGTAGACTTAGTACCATGTTTCAGGGTGTCGTATGCATCAAACATCAAATCCGCTGTAGACCGCACACCCTTTCATAATGAATTCATAAAGGAAAATATTAAAGGGCTCGAAGATGATGTCCTTCTTTTGAAGCAGTTCATGCATGGGATCGGTGTGTATGGTTCTGAGCTTAAAACAAGAGGTTTTTCAGGATATTTTGCAGAGTTACTGGTTATATACTTCGGTTCATTTGATAACCTGCTAATATCAGCCTGCGACTGGTATCCTGGAATGACCATCGATATGATGGGTCATGGGACACTGAACCATGAAGAACCATTTATCATGATAGACCCGACTGATCCTAGGAGGAATGTTGCAGCAGCTTTATCCGTTGATAAACTGGCAGAGTTTGTGGATAAATCCCGCAGTTTTCTTGAACATCATTCAAAGGATTTTTTTTTCCCAAAACCTGTAATACCTTTAACCGATTCTGAAATAAAGAACCGGCTCAAACTACGAAACAGTTCAATGGTTGCTATTGTATTTGAAACACCTGATGTGGTTGAGGATGTGTTTTATCCACAGTTATACAAGATGGAAAATTCAGTTCCATCATTGCTTGAAAACCATGATTTTTCTGTTTCCAATACAGGTTCATGGGCAGGTAATTACTCGGTAATATTAATGGAACTTCTTAATTCGACTCTTCCAAATGTCAAAAAACATCAAGGTCCACCGGTTTGGATACACAAACATGCGGATAAATTCAAAGCCAAATATAAAGATTCTGGTAATATATTTTCCATGTATATCGAAAATGGGTCATACATCGTTGAAAAGGTCAGAAAATATACAGATGTGAAAACCTTGATTGAATCAAAACTGTTAACATGTTCACTGGGGAAACACACTCTTAAAAGCATAAAAAAAGGATTTGAAGTCCTTGAAGATGATGAAATCTGCAGGGTAAAAGACCCGGAGTTTCGTATATATCTGAGAAAATGGCTGTAATTCTCAGATTTTATTTGTTTGTTGTGTTTTAACCAGTTCCAGCTGTTTTAGATAAGTGCCAGCGCAGAATGTATCACCCAGTCCAACAGTTGATATAGGGTTTTCTGAAATAAGGGTTGGGATTATTCCGACACTATAATCAGAGAAATTACCATACACTCCACTGTTATATTCCTGACCGTTTATATATTCTTTAATTTTCTGTACTTCTTTCAACCCAAAATCACTTTCATCCAGTATGGATGAAGTTTTTTCAACATATTCTCTGTTTTTCAGCTTACCTGTATCTGCAAATACCGCTGCACATTTTACTCCAAAATTCATGGCCTCAAGTTCACAGATGGCATCGAAAACATCCGGTTTGCATACACAAAGCGTAAATTCCCGTGTGTGGATTATAAATTTTTGTAATCCGGTTTTGGAAATGCATTGTACTGATGCTTTGAGAATGGGAATAGCCTGCATCTGTAAAATTTTATTTGTAGGTACCTCATGTATTCCGTGTAACATTGCAAGTTCGTCCTCATTCATTCCCATACCATCAACATATTCTGCCAAACTAGAAAATACATATTGTGCAAGCTTTTCATTTGAAAAATGTCCAAGTTCTACATGGAGTAATAGTTCGCTGTTTAATTGTTTCCAGATTTTAATCTGCTTAAGAGACTTCTGGAATTTATCAACATAACTTGAACCATCTGGATAGTTTTCCTGAAGCATATGAAATCCAGAAATTAATGCACCATCCATATTGTGAATATTTTCTCTGGCATAATATTCAAAATCGGGATTGATTGCAAGTTCAATATTTAAATGGTCATATGTAGCAATAAATCGGTTTTCTCTTGGTACTGTTATAGTATTACCGCTTAATGTAAACTTGTCACCTTTTTTAAAGTCAAACACAAAATGTATCAGTTCTTTATCTTCATCGATGCCATTTAGGTCATTGCAACCCGGGAATACAATTGTTCCCTTTGTAAATGCATCAAGCTGAGTTTTTGATGGTTTTGCAACATTTGGAACTACTTTGCTGGCGCCCATTATTGAGAGTACATTTGACATTATACCGCAGTTACCACCCATACGTATAAGGGATCTGTCAAAAAAATTGTCTTTTAAAAACTCAAAAACTGAATCATCATGAACCAGCCACTCAGCACCAGACCCCTCACGCATACAGATAATAAGACCAGCAATAAAATCAGTTATAGTGTCAATGCGATTGGGCGGATTTTCTATTTTTTCAATGATATCGTCATGGTTAAAGGATTCAAGCAATTGGGAGATTTCGCTACCTTTTGTTCTGTAAACTGAATCGATGTTTGCATTATATCCGCAGAGTATATTCATTAAAAGTGCTCCTGTTTTTTGCGTTTTTTATTTCATTTTTGCCAGTATAGCTGCAAAGGATGCTGCAGATATCACATCACCTATACCCACGGTTGCAACAGGATTGTCCACCACCTTTGTAGGTATAATTATAACATCATGTTCTGGTGTGCGGACATATCCTTTTTCACAATCTTCTGACTGACAGATGCCCTCTCTTGCAAGATATTTGCCCAATGATTTGAGGTGATCGTGCCCATCTTCTGAAATAGGAGTTTCAAGACCTGTTTTGATATCATCTATCGATTCGATGTTTCCAAGCTTAGCCTTGGCTGCTGAAGCTGTTGATGCGAACAGAAGGGCGTTTCTATGTTCTTCTGTATCTACAGGATGGTCTTTTGTAACAACACAGATAAAATACCCAAGTGCATGTACATGTACCCTATCCAGTTCAAGCTCGTATAACAGACGAACAGCACCTTCATAAAGTGCTGAAATACCTTTCTCGGTTTTGTTGATGACGGCATAGGCAAGTTCTTCATAATCAAGAACGTTCAGTGCGTTTGCAACTTCTATCGTGTCAAGACCCAGAGAATGTACCTCCTGGCGTACAATATCCTTTAAAATCCGTTCCCGTATGAATTTGTTCTGTATAGAAGTGAATTCTACATGAATGCGAATATTAGGATTACCTTCTTTTAATTTCCTGATAGCTTTAACCGATTTTGTAACATAATCAAGGTATGTTGAACCGTCATCATATTCCTCTTTAATCATCTGATACCCTGAAAGTACAGCACCATCAACACTTTTTCCAAGTACTGGGAGATGATCATAGAGCTCTTTACCCATATCTATACGGAGCCATATGGGTCTTGAAGAGATTATAAGACGGTTATCCCTGGGAACAACAAATTCCTCTTCATCATATTCTACATCAAGACCTTTTGAAAATTCCAGTATCCAGTTAACCTTGGGTTCGTATTCAGATTTGTAGGCATCCATCGGATGTTTTAGAACCAGTTTTCCGTTCTCAACAATAGGATAGAACAGGTTTCCAGAGTTTACAAAATATTCAGCCTGTTCCTTGGAAAGCCAGGGTACATAGGTAATAACCTTTTTTATACCGATATTTGCCAGAAAATTTGATATGATACCGGTCTGCCCTCCCATATAGGAATTATCAAAATTAATATGGTCTGTCAACCATTCATGAATATCAGTCGAGTATGTGGGTACCTCTGCAGCTTTCCCATCACGCATGGCGATTATTAATCGTGCCAGAAGGTCGTCAGGGTCTTTAATCACCCTTGGAAACGACATCGACCTGTGTTTCACATTTTCCAGATTTACATGTTTTAACAGTTTGGCAATATCTTTCTTTTCAATGTGTTTTATGGCATCTATATTACTGTTGTATGCGACAAAAATACCGTTGATGTTCTCAAGTGATTTGCTGATGTCCGAAAAGGCTTCAGAATGTTTATTTTCCCAGTATTCAAGCTCCATTATTATGTATTCACCTTATGTTGTATATTCTGCATTGATTTTTATATAATCATATGTAAGGTCACAGCCCCACGCTGTTGCGTCTTTGTTCTTAAGACCAAGGTTGATATGGATTTTAATTTCCTTATTTTCCATTATATTTTGAAGTGTGTCCAGTGATTCGTTATCATTTTTGGTGATTCGACCATTTGTTACAAGGTCTATAATATTTTCATTATCTGAAAATGACAGGGATATTCTATCCTGTTCTATATCCGCGCCTGAATAACCAATTGCAGCAATTACCCGTCCCCAGTTCGGATCTTTTCCAAATATAGCAGTTTTGACAAGTGGTGAACGGACAATAGCTTTTGCCACAAGTTGGGCATCATTTTCGGTCTGAGCACCTTCTACTTTTGCTTCAATCAGTTTGGTAGCACCTTCCCCATCACGTGCAATCATTCGGGCAAGGTCGGTAAGTACATAATCAATACCTTTCTGGAAATCATGGATATCAAGTTCAACCCCTGATTTACCTGTTGCTGTAAGCAGCACCATATCATTGGTACTAGTATCTCCATCCACTACTATCATATTGAAGCTTCTATCAACACTGGTTTTTAAGCATTTGTTTAAATTATCAGAACCTATTATTGCGTCTGTGTATATAAATGCAAGCATTGTACCCATATTAGGTTCAATCATACCAGAACCTTTTGCAATTCCACCTATACGTACTCCACAATCAAGTTCTATTGCTGATTCTTTGGTAAAGGTATCGGTGGTCATTATTGAGCGAGCAGCGGAATTACTATTTTCGGGACTGTTAGATATAGAATTCAAAACTTCATCTATATGCCTGTCAATCCATTCAGTATCCAGCTTCCTGCCGATTACACCTGTAGATGCGACACCAACCAGTTTTTTTGGTGTTCCAAGTTTTTCAGCAAGCAGTTCTGTCATATATTCTGCATCAGCATATCCCTCTTCACCGGTAAATGCATTAGCATTGCCACTGTTCATGATTACCGCAGAAAGGGACCCTGTCTCAGCAATTTTTTTTCTGGTGACCACAAGGGGAGCAGCTATTACTTTATTGCGTGTGAAGACTCCTGCTGCACTACCTTCTGCTTTGATGATTCCAAGTCCCATTTTACCGGGTTTGATGCCACCGGAATATACCCCTTTTACAGCACATATTCCTCCGTTTATCGGTTTCATTTAATTACAGACTCCTTCAGGACCTTGAAAGACCTGTGATTATATCTCCCCTTGTAACAATACCGACAAGTTTACCGTTTTCTACAACCGGTAACCGGTTTATTTTATGTTTTGTCATCAATTCGGAGGCTTCTTCTATCGAGCTTTCAGGAGATATGGTGAATACATCGGTCTTCATAACCTCTTTAACTTTTTTATCTCCAAAATCACTGAGCATGTGTTTGGTTTCTTCCCAACTTACCAGTTCCCTGATAGGTATTTCAATTACTTCAAACGGACTGGGGAGCCATAATCCTCCATGATGTGGTATTTCGAGGAACCTTAAAAGGTCTTCTTCAGATATTATGCCTACAATGTTATCATTATCATCTACTACAGGAGCACCACTTACTCCGTTCTTTTTAAGGATTTGTGAAGTACTTCTTATACTATCTTCAGAATTACAGTAAATCACATTGGGGTTCATCACGTCTTTTACTTTCATACATTCACCTGTATTTCTATATATTATCGGGTTCTTTATTAATAAGGTTATATTCATGGTGACATCGCAGGTATCCAGAGACCCTCAGTTTCGTCAAATCCACACATGAGATTCATATTCTGGATTGCCTGCCCTGCTGCACCTTTTACCAGATTGTCTATTGCTGAAATTACAACAACCCTGTTGTTGTTCACGTCGATTTCAAACCCGATGTCACAGAAGTTTGACCCTTTAACTGCACTAAGAGTTGGAATATTGTCAATGACACGTACAAATGGTTCATCTTTATAAAATTCTGTATACATGGACTTAATTTCATCGGTTGAAACCTGTTTATTAGTAAATATATGAGCGGTTGTCAGAATACCCCGTATCGATGGAATTACATGGGGCGTGAAATTGACATTTATCAGGGATTCATCCATAAGACTCAGTTCCTGGAAAATTTCTGCGTAATGCCGGTGTGAGGTTAGTTTGTAGGGCTGAACATTTTCAGCCATATTGGGATAATGAGATTTGTGGGTCGGGTTAACACCGGCACCTGTGATACCTGATTTTGAATCAAATATAACAGAATTTATTAATTCGGATTTTGCAAGAGGTGCTGCTGAAAGAATGGCACCTGTCGGATAACAACCAGGGTTTGCAATTAGATGATTTTCTGAAATTTCCGGATGGATTTCCGGGAGTCCATATGTGACATCCCTTTTGTCGGTGTGTTTTATCCCGTACAGCATTTCAAATGTTTGGCTATTAATCCTGTAATCAGCACTTAAGTCAATTACTTTTGTATTTTCGCCCATAATATCCGGGACAATATTCATAGAAGTTCCATGGGGCACGGCAAGGAATATCACATCACATCTGTTTCTGAGGTCTCTGGGGCTAACATCTTCAAATTCCAGGTCTAAAAAAACCTTTAGATGCCTATGCACATCGCTTACCTTTTTACCTGCAAATTTCCTTGAAGTACATATCTCAATATTAGTGTATTGATGATTTGACAACAGTCGTATCAATTCTCCACCTGTGTAACCAGAACCACCAATAATTCCGACATCAATCATTGAATTCATATCTCCTCTTTTTATCCTCTTACTTTCTATTATTATTATTATTATTATTACTGAGAAATTTGATTTTAGCTTTGCGACACATAAATTTATTTAGCATTAATTATACTTACGGATATGAATAGGACTACATGTATTAATTTTTCTGGTTAACATCAGAATAAGATGGTAATTTCTACCAGTTTTATGTGGTGGTATTATTATAGAGTTACCACAATCCTGCATTAAATATTAAAAAACTGCTTCATTATTCAAGCTTATCGAGAATTTCGTTTATATCAGGAACTTCCCCCATCGGATAAACTTTTACAGAACTTACTTTCTGGTTTTCATCAATTATTACGTTAGCTCTTTCTGATGTACCGTGTTCTTCATTGAAAATCCCATAAGCGTTTGCAGTTTCCCCATGAGGCCAGAAATCAGAAAGTATGCGTGTGGATTCAATACCCAGCTCAATAGACCATGCATTTTTTGAAGGGACAGTATCTACACTGATGCCAAAGGGTATTGTGTTTAGTTTTTCAAACCTCTTGTAATTTTCTTCCAGTAATTGCATGTGTTCAGCACATACACTAGTCCATGCAAGTGGATGGAATGACAACAATACCTTCTGGTTTTTAAAATCAGACAGTGTTATTTCTTTATCGCTCTGGTCTTTTAATGTAAAATCTATAGATTCTTTACCTTCTTTAATAGTTTCAGGCATTAATAACCCCCACT